>JANXSH010001045.1 GCA_025356615.1 Planctomycetia bacterium
GCGACGTGCCCACCGCGACGATCGACCGCGCCATCGCCTACGTCAAGCGCTGCCAGGACGCCCGCACGGGCGGCTTCCGGTACATGCCCTTCGGCCAAACGACGATCCCCTGCACCGGGACGGGCATCCTCGCCTTGGAACTGTGCGGCAAGAAGGAGCATCGCGGCGAGGCGGTCCTCGCCGCCGCCGGCCACCTCATCCGCAGCGAGAACCTCCCGCGCTGGGGCGACGACCACTTCTTCTACGGCATCTACCACGGTGCCCAGGCGACGTTCCAGGTCGGCGGCAACTACTGGAGCGCGTACCGCGCCCGCCTCCACCAGGTCTTGCTCCGCTACCAGTCGTCGAGCGGCTCCTGGGTCGGCGGTCTCAGCGACTCGCCCCACGGGCCGAACTACTGCACCGCGATGGCCGTCCTGTCGCTGACCGTCGAGTATCGATTCTTGCCGATCTACCAGGCCGGGGAGGCGAAGCCGTGAGGGAATGGGGAGGTGAGGTCTTTACTCCCCGACCTGCTATGATACTCCTCATCACGAATCCCCACCGGGAGGGCTTGCCGACGATGAGCGACCGCACCATCGCCTCGTACCTGCTTCGCTGGGAGCGGGCGTTCAACCAGGGCGAGCGGCTCACGCCCGAGCAGTTCTGCGCCGACCGGCCCGAGTTGGTGGCGAAGGTCCGCCCCTTCGTCGAGATGATGCGCCAGCTACACGACGGGCTCGATCAGGGTCCATCAACGCGCGGCACCGATTCGTATCACTCGCCATCGACTCGCGATACCTCCAGCCGTCCACCGACCCACACGCGGTGGTGGGGTGTGACTATGGAAGTAGGCAAAGCCCACCGGTTGCAACCGGTGGGCTTGGGGATCTCCCCTCGAATGCCTACTTCCATAGACCCACACGCGGTGGTGATTGCTCTCCCTTCAATCATCGTTCTTTCGTAGAGTGGAGGGAGACGCTCGCCGCATCCGAGAAGCGATGGCTCCGGGGTCGATTCGTGGAGTGTGCTAATGAGTCCAAGACGGAATGCCCCGGCACCAATCGCCACCCCAACGGGAGGCAAACTCATCGCTTTTGGCTGGTATGGCGGCAAGTTCTCGCACCTCGATTGGCTGCTGCCGTTGTTGCCCGGCTGCCATCACTACTGCGAGCCGTTCGCCGGCTCAGCGGCCGTGCTGCTCAATCGCTCCCCATCTCCGATCGAGACGTACAATGACCTCGATGGCGAGGTCGCCAACTTCTTTCGCGTTCTGAGAGATAAAAAACACGAACTCATCGAACAAATAGGACTGACCCCCTTCAGCCGAGAGGAGTTCGAGTTGGCTTGCCGGTTCGACACGACGGTCGGCCAAGTGGAACGCGCCCGACGCTTTTATGTCCGCGCCCGCCAAGTGCGAACCGGGCTGGCGCAGACGGCAAGTCTGGGACGATGGGCCAACTGCAAGAACACCAGTCGAGCCGGGATGAGCGGGGTGGTGAGCCGCTGGCTAGGCGGGGTGGAGGCGCTGCCGGAAATCGCCGAGCGGTTACTCAGGGTGCAAATCGAAAATCGCCCGGCACTGGACATCATTCGTCTGTATGACGATTCGGGAACACTATTCTACTGCGACCCGCCCTATGTCCACGAAACGCGCGGGGACGATAAGGCATACGGCCATGAGATGACCGATCAGGCGCACCGGAAGTTGGCCGAATCGCTCAACGCTACTCAGGGTTTAGTAGCCATTTCGAACTACGAATGCCGGCTGATGCGTGAGTTGTACGCGGCCCCGAAGTGGCAGATGCACGTCGCCCAAGCTCGCACCATACACTCGACCAAGGACAAGCGGGTGGAGGTGCTCTGGACCAACTTCGACTTGAGACAGTCTAAAGTCATACGCCACACGAAAGGTCTCTTCGATGACGCCGAATGAGTGGCTGGAACATACCTTGGGCATCGCAACCGCCGACTTGACCCACCGGGCCGTGCAATCTCTCGAAAATCGCGCCCGTGTCGATCGGGTTTGTCAGTCACCCAACCGAGCATGCGTCCGCTTGCTCATGGCCTGCTTTCTGGCAAAGCTCGACCGGCCGGAGATAGACCCGCGTAAGCCATACACCGAGATCGGCACTCCAGATTCGTTCTCCGGTCGTAATGGCTACGACGAACAGTTCATAACTCGATTCGTATCGACGCATCGTTTGCCATGCAACTCGACCACAGCTTTCCTTACGCCGGTGCTACGCAACATCAACCGAGCGCTCACACTGGATGTCCAATTGATCGGCCGGCCGCGGCTTCTCTATGTCGATATGCAATTCTTGCTTGCTGAGGTGGCAGAAGGCCGCGAGTTGGCGCAGGATGTGTTAGCAGATATCGTGCGCGTCTTAATACAAATTCGCGACGAGAGGCTTGCCCGCCTCGACCAACTCCAATCCGAGATTCGTGCTGGAGCCGACGCCCTTCCCCTGTCGTCCGAAGCCATCGTTACGTTGATCCGCCAACACCTCGATTGCAAGCGTTCGAGCCGATTACCGGTGTTGATCGTTGCGGCGGCGTACCAAGCAGTGGCCGACCGATTAGGCGAGCGGTTCTTGCCACTGCACGGTCACAATGCGGCCGACGAGCAGACAGGAGCGAGTGGCGATGTCGAGATTACTCTCGAAAACGATGACCATGTTCGCACCGTCTACGAGATGAAACAGAAGGCGGTAACACTGGATGACGTGGACCGGGCGTTGCAAAAAGTAGCCGGAATCGAGGAGCGGATCGACAACTACATTTTCATCACGACTGATCGGATCGACCCTGCTGTCGTGGAGTACGCGACCACGTTCTACGAAGCGACCGGCGGCACCGAGTTTGCCATACTCGATTGCCTCGGCTTTCTGCGCCACTTCCTACATTTGTTCCATCGCAACAGGGGTAAGTACCTCGAGGACTACCAATCGCTCATGCTGGACGAGCCGGACAGTGCCATCGGCTTACCACTGAAAGAAGCGTTCCTTGCGCTACGCCGAGCGGCCGTCACGGAGGGTTGATCTTCTCGAAACGCCCCTGACCCCGCCTCGTTACACGTTCGTTACTTGCCTCCCCGCCCCCTCTCTGCGATGATAACCCTCATCGCCATCCGGGAGGCCCTCTCACATGCTACGCTCTCTCGTCCTCCTGCTCCTCGTCGTCCCCGTCGTTCGCGCTGCCGCGCCGCCGCCGGATGCCACCGCGTCGGTTCGCGTCGTCCTCACCCGGCACTGCATCCGGTGCCACGGCGACCAGGCCAAGCCGAAGGGCGGCCTTGGCAGGATCACCGACTTGTCTCACCTGATCGAATCCGGACAGGTCGTGCCCGGCAAGCCGGATCGCTCGCCCTTGTTCGGACGTGTCTTCTACAGGGACATGCCTCCCTATAACAGCGGCACCTGTTTCTCTCCTGCGGAAGAAGCAATCCTCCGACGCTGGATCGCCGACGGGGCGAAGCTCCCGCCCCGGTCCACGACGCCCGTCGCCGAGGCCGACCTGACCGCGCTCATCGACGCCGACCTTTTGGCCCTGCCGGCGCGGGATCGCGCGTTCGCCCGCTACCTCACGCTCGCCCACCTGGCGAATCGCCCGGATGAGCGCATCCCCCTGAAACACGCGCTGACGAAGCTCGTCAACAGCCTGTCGTGGCACGCCCGTCTCACGCCGCCGCACGCGCTGCCCGGCGGGCTGGTCTTTCGCGTCGATCTGCGGCACTACCGCTGGACCGCCCGCGCCTGGGATAAGCTCGTTTTGGCGTACCCCTATGCGGCATCCTCGCTGGTCGCGCCCCGCGTCGGCGTGCGGGCCGACTGGTTCGTCGCGACGGCGTCCCGGCCCCCGGCGTACCACGACTTCCTCGCGCTGCCCAACAGCGACAAGGCGCTCGAGCGGCTCGTCGGCGTCGATAGCGCCGCCAACATCGAGGAGGGGACCGCCCTCCGCGCCGGGTTCAACGACAGCGGCGTCGCCCGCGCCAACCGCGTCCTCGAGCGCCACGACTCTGCCCACGGCGCGTTCTGGCGCAGCTTCGATTTCAGCGACAACACGGGTAGACAGAACGTCTTCGCCAACCCCACCGGCTTCCGTCAGGCGGGCGGAGAGATCATCTTCCACCTGCCCAACGGCCTGCAAGGGTACTTCGTCACCGACGCCGACGGTCGGCGTATCGACCGCGCCCCCGGCGAGATCGTCAGCGACCCCAAGCGCCCCGACCGCATCGTCGAGACCGGCCTGAGCTGCATGGGCTGCCACGTCGGCGGGATCCTTCCCAAGAAGGACCAGGTGCGGGCGCACGTCCTCGCCTCCAAGGCATTCACCGCCGACCAGCGAGACGACATCCTCGCGCTCTTCGCCCCGTCGGCCCGCCTCGACAAACGCATCGGCGAGGACAACGAACGCTTCGCCGCCGCCCTGCGGAAACTCGGCGTCCCGGCGGACGACCCCGAGCCGATCATCACCGCCGTCCTCCGCTACGAGCAGACCGTCGGCTCGGAACGCGCTTCGGAGGAACTCGGCGTCAGTCCCGCTCGCCTCACCGAATTGATCGGGCGGGATGACGACCTCGCCAAGACCCTCGGCCCGCTGCGGACGCGCGGCGTCGTCCAGCGTCAGGTCTTCGAGGAGGCGTTCCCGAAGCTGCTCGGCCTCACCCCGGCGTCCGTCCCCGTCGCCGTCGAGGGCGGCTATCGCGGCCACACGGGCACCGTCCGCGTCCTGGCGTGGTCGCCGGACCTGAAGCAATTCGCCGCCGGGACCGACGACGGCGAGGTCCGCGTCTGGGAGGTCGCCACCGGCAAGGGCAGATCGCTGGGCAAACACGCCGACGAGGTGCTGGCACTGGCGTGGTCCACCGACGGCAAGCAACTCCTCAGCGGCGGGGCCGACCGCGTATTGAGATTGTGGGAGGTCGGCTCGGGCAAGCCGCTGGGCCGACTCGTCGGCCACACCGCCGGCGTGCGGGCCATCGCGTTCGGGCGCTCCCACGCCGTCAGCGCGGGCGAGGACCGTGTCCTCCGCGTCTGGGACGTGACGAACCGAAAGCAGATACGCACGCTGAGCGGCCACACCGGCACCGTCAACTCCCTCGCCCTGAACGGGGATCGGCTGCTCTCGGGGAGCAACGACCGCAGCGCCCGGCTGTGGAACCTGACCGACGGCACTGAGACGACTCGCCTCGCCCACACCGGCGAAGTCCTCGCCGTGGCGTTCGACGGCGAGCGAATGCGAACGGCGATGCGCGGGCGTGACGGTGAGCGTCTCATGCAGGCGTTCAGCGCCGAAGGTCGCGCGATCGATGCCGGGCCAGCGCGAGTCGATCCGGCGACGAGCCGCGACGGGCGAACCCTCGTCGCGGTGGGGCGTGTGATCGAGGTGGTGAAGAAGTAAATGCGATTCTCGCCCTGGCCCCCATTGGCGTCCGAAACCGCATTGTGAATCCTCGCCTGCCTGCCTATAATTTCCTCTGTCCGGTGGCGAACACCGGGCGGGTGGCCTCACCCCTCGAGGCGCTGTCGATTCCAAGAAGAAGCCGAAACTCATCCCCAGGAGGCGGAGGGACACAGGGTCCGCCGCGATGGCATGAGCCGCGACATCGTTCGACCTCCTGTGGCCGATCTGGTCTTCCAACTCTACGGCAGGCCGTTGCACCCGGAGTTGTTCGACATCGGGGCCGTCCGCAAGATCACCCGCGGCGAGTTCGGCCTCGAGGTGCGCATCACGCGGACCGGCCACGTCATCACCTGGCACAACGCCGCCGTGCTACTCACCGAGGTGACGGCGTCCGCCGATCAGGAGCTACCCCTCCGACGACGGCTGCTCAACCATCGCTTCCATTTCGAGCAGAGTACGTCCCTCGACTGCGCCCACGGCATGCGCTACCAGGCGAGCTTCCAGGTCGAGACGCTGTCCCCGGAGCAGTTCCATCACGTCCACGACGAGATCCTGGCCGACGGTGCCAAGCGGGGCTTCCTCCACCACTTCCCCCTCGAGCATCGACTCCCGCGCGAGCCGCTCGGCTACGTCAACGCGGAGTTCCGGCCGGGGTGCCTCTTCCTGTGCAGTTTCCACACGTTCCCCGGCGAACGAACCGTCATCAAGACACAGTCGCTCATCGAGAGCGGCGCGTGAGGGGCGAACCGGGAAAGAGCATGTTGGTGTCACGCGAGTTCGAGTTCGAGAAATGAGGTCCGCCGTGTCCCGGTCTTCTCTCCTGTTAATCGGCCTCGTCGGGGCGACCCTCGGCTTCGCCCCCGCGCCGGTGTTCCGGGAGAGGCCCGACGACCCCGACGCCGTCTTCCGCAGACTCCAGGGCACCTGGGCGGTGTCCCGCAACGAAGAAGGCGGCCAGACGCGGATCCCGATGGGGCAGGCGTTCACCATCAAGTTCGAGAAGGATCAGTGGACCTTCCTTCGCTCGGAAAACGGCGGTCCCCTCATCAAATCAGATCGCCACACGCTGAAACTCGACCCGAAAGCCACCCCCGCAGAGATCGATTTCATCTTTTCTGCCACCAAGGAGGTCAGGTTCTGCGGAGTCTACGAACTAAAGGGCGACACGCTGAGGATCGCCTTTCGGTCCACCGCGAACGGGACCAAGGGCCGCGCGAAAGACCTCAGCAACCCTGCTCCCGGCGATTGGTTCATGCAGCTCGAACGCCGGCCCTGATCGGCTGTCGAAAAGGAATTCAATGCGAACGCTCTTGTTCCTCCTCCTGCCGATCGTCGCGCTCGGCTTCGCCCCCGCGCCGGTGTTCCGCGAACGGCCCGACGACCCCGAGGTCGTCTTGCGCCAGCTACAGGGCACCTGGACGGTGCCCCGCTACGAACGATGCGCTCGCACGGTGTTCTTAATGGGGGAGGCATACATCGCCAAGATCGAGAAGGATCAATGGACCTTCTCCATTTCGGAGAATGATGGCCCCTTCACCGCAAGTACGAGCTGTAGGCTGAAACTCAACCCGAAAGCAAGCTCGCCGGAAGTCGATATCATCGGCAGCGATGACCCGCCCTTTAGGTTCTGTGGCGTCTACGACCTCAAAGGCGACACTCTGAAGATCGTCTTCCGTGACAACTCGGACGGAAAAGAGGGCCGCGCGAAAGACATCATCAACCCTGGTCCCGGCGATTGGTTCATGCAGCTCGAGCGGCAACGCTGAGCGTCGTCGCATCCGATTCTTCCCTCCTCTTCGACCCCCCGCGTCTTCGGAAAATCCCCCCTCGCTTCCCCCGCCCTCTTGTCCTGCCCATTTCATCGAGGTAAGGTGAAGGGCTGTTACCTCGACATGATATCAGTCACCGCCTCCCCGGCGTCGGCTCTTCATTTGCCTCATCCTCGCCCCCCTACTGAGGATTCCCGCATGAGACGTTATTGGCTGCATACGCTGATCGTCGGCGCGATCGCGCTGGCGTCGTTCGGTCATTCGGGCCGAACGACCGGCGACATGATCCAGGGGCCATCGACCGCCAAGTTCCCCGACTTCGACACCGTCGTCAAGGGGGCCAAGGAGTACGACGGCCTCTTCAAGATGTACCACAAGGACGGCCAGCTGTTCGCCGAGCTGAAGCCGAACCAGTTCGAGCAATCGTTCCTCTGCCCGATCGCTATCGCGCGCGGCATGGCCCAGGGAGGGCACACGCTCAACTTCGACGAGCAATGGGTTCTGTTCTTCCGCCGCGTCGGCGACCACGTCTTCCTGCTCCGTCGCAACGTGCATTACCAGGCGAAGGCCGGCTCGCCCGTCGCCAAGGCCGTCGAGACGACCTACACCGATAGCGTGCTGATGTCCCTCCGCGTCCAGTCGGTCCACCCCATCCGTGGCAGCGTCCTCATCAACTTCAACGACATCTTCATGACCGACTTCGCCCAGCTACGGCGCGGCCATTTCGACGCCGCCCGAAGCACCTGGCACAAGATCAAGGCGTTCCCGCGCAACATCGAGATCCAGGTCGCGGCCACCTACGGCGGTAGTCGCTCCGGCGACTCGGTCATCGACGGCCGGGGCACCACGGTCGTCATCCACTACGGCCTGTGCCAGCTTCCCGAGCCGGGCTACACGCCGCGCCTCGCGGATGATCGCGTGGGCCACTTCCTGAGCGTCGTCAAGGACTACACCAACGACACCAAGGCGACCCCGTTCACACGCTACCTCAACCGCTGGCGTCTGGAGCGGGCCGACGGCTCGTCGTGGAAGGAGGGCGGCAAGCTCGTCCCGCCCAAGAAGAAGATCGTCTTCTGGATCGAGAAGTCAGTCCCCGACGAGTACCGGGGCTACGTCCGCGACGGCATCCTCGAGTGGAACAAGGCGTTCGCCAAGGTCGGCTTCCGCGACGCCATCGAAGTCCGCCAACAGGAGAACGAGGACTTCGACCCCGAGGACATCAACTACAACACCTTCCGCTGGATCACCACGGATCGCGGCTTCGCGATGGGGCCGTCCCGCGCCAACCCGTTGACTGGCGAGATCATCGACGCCGACATCATCTTCGACGCCAGCATGGTGCGCTACTACCGCAGCGATGCCTCGATCTTCGGCGGCTCGGCGTCGGCCAACGACATCAGCCCGATCCGCGCCCAGCAGAAGGGCATGGGCCTGTCCGCCCTCGATATGTCGGGCGGCAACGACGAGGACGGCTGGGACGTTCGGCCCGGCAAGAAGCTCGACCCGTTCAGCAAGGCCCGCGCCCGAGCGATCTCGAGCGGCCTGTGCGAATGCGGCCCCTGCCTCAAGCGCGAGCTAAACCTGCTGGCGATGGCCATCCTGCTCCGCGACAACG
>JANXSH010000813.1 GCA_025356615.1 Planctomycetia bacterium
AGCCGGTGAAGTGCTGGTGGGCCTCGCTCCGCTCGACCCACCCTACGATAACTAAGCGCTCCCGCTGACATGGTCAACTCCCGCACGATCTGAGATGATATCATCTACGAACGAGCAGGAGCCGTCATGAGTGCCTCACCAACGAACCTCCAAATCGATGTCACCTCTCGGGTCGATCTCACGCCCGCCGACTGGGCGCTGGCGACGTGGCGACCCCGACGGGTAGTGCCGACCGCTTCGCCGAGCGCGTTCGACCACCGCCGGGCGAAGGGACGCCTGCGCCGGGTGACGACCGGGTCACAAGCCTACGGGCCGTTCGACTGGTCGCGCGTCGGCCTCGAGGATCGGCTCGACGCGAGCGAGGCGGCATTCTGGTTCTACGCGATGACGGAGTGCTGCTGGGACAGCCCCCCCGCGCACGTCGCCGACGATCTCGACCCGCACGCCCTGAGCATCCCCCTGAGCCGTGAGGACATTCGCCGGAGGATGCGCGAGCGGGCCGGGTTCCTTCCGAGCCAGATCCTCATCCCCCTGGCGAGCCTCTTCTCCCCGCCCGATCTCGTCGAAATCCTCCTCGACCCGCTCTTGTGCGTCGTCGATCCCGCGAACGTGCCTCAGTATCAACTCGTGTCGCTCCAGACGAACCTCATCGAGGGGTTTCGCCATCACGTCCTGCCGCACCTCGACGAGCCGGGTCTGGAGGCCGTGCGCGAGCGTGCCCGCCAGCGGATCCCCGCCTCGCTGTGGTCCCAGGGCGCTCCCCCGACGATGGAACAGTTCCTCGCCTACCGCCTCGCCCCCCTCCTCGGAATGCACCGCGAGTTGCTGGCCCTCGTCTCGAGCTGGCCCGACAGCCTATTCCCGTCGCGCGGCAGCTTCGACGAGTGGAGACGATTGCCGCGCGAGATCATCTTCGGCCTCGGCGACCCCTGGCTCGTGGAGCAACACCTCCGGCGGCTCGGGTTGTGGCTCCGCAACGACCAGGACGCCCGCGCCTGGCTCGGCCACACCGAGACGCGCGGGTTGGAGTTCCTCGTCCAGTCGGTCCGCGCCAGTCAGGGCTATTACACCACCCGCCTCATCGAGTCGCTCTGCCTCGTCGAGGCACCCGAAGTCGCCCGCGCCTTGCTCGAGCTTCGTCTCGAGGGGCAGGCCTGTCCGGCGCTCCGCGACTGGTTCACGCGCCAGGTCGGCAACGCCGTCGCCGGTCTCGTTCCCCTCGCAACGGGGCGGGGCAAACTCGCCGACGCGGCGCGCAGTTACCTGCGCGAGGTCCGACGGCGCGGACTCTCCGAAGTGATCGAGGAGCACCTGCCCGCGCTGGAGCCGGCCCAGCAAGCTCGGCTTCGCCAAACCATCCTCGACATCGAAGCCGACGAGGTTCCGCAACTCGACGACGCCCACCCGCCGGACTGGCTCCGCCAGGCGCAGCTCCAGATGCCTCAACTGGAGCGCGACGAGCTGCCCGACTGGGTCGTCGAGGACGACCTGCCCGCGCTGGTCCTCGACGGCAAGCGGGCCGGGCCGGCTCTCGTGCGGACGCTCCTCCGGCTGTGCAGATCCGCCAAACTGTGCAAGGACGAAAAGCTGGAATGCAAACCGGCGATCTTCTCGGCGCTGGCCGACCACGTCGAGGGGCCGTGCCGGGAGGCGTTCGTCTGGCGGCTCGTCGAACAGTGGCAGTTCGCCGGCTCCCCGGTGCGCGACAACTGGGCGATGCACGCCGTCGGCTGGCTGGGCGGGGACGAGTCGGTCCTTCGCCTCGCCTCTCTGTTGCGCGAGTGGACCGGCCACGCCGGGCGGCAGCGTTCGGGGGTAGCGCTCGAGGCGCTCCGGGCGATCGGCACCCCCTTGGCGCTGCAACAACTCTCGTCGGCGGCGCGCCAGGGGAAGGTACGTCCGATTCGCCTCAAGGCTCAGGCGCTGTTCGAGCAGACCGCCGCCAGCCAGGGCATCAGTCGAGGGGAGTTGCAGGACCGCGCGGTCCCGGTGCTGGGCTTCGACGGAGACGCCGGGCCGACCTTCGACTTCGGCCCGCGCCGATTCCAGGCGCTCCTCGCGCCGGGGATGCGCGTCCTGGTCCGCGATGCGAGCGGGCAAGTGCGAGCGAACCTGCCGGCCCCCGGTGTCCGAGACGACGCCGACTCGGCGAAGCAGGCCATCGCGGACTGGCGACGACTCCGCCAGAGCGTCCGTGAGGTCTACAAGGAGCAGTCGGCCCGGCTGGAGCAGGCGATGGTCAGCGGGCAGCGCTGGACGCTGCGGCACTTCCGCGAACGCATCCTCGCCCAGCCGCTGCTCTCGCAACTGGCCAAGCTCCTCCTCTGGGCCGGCTACGACGATCGCGGCCGGGTCGCACGCACCTTCCGCATCACGGAGGACCGCGCGTTCGTGGACGCCGACGAGTCGCCGGTTCGACTCCTCGACCTCAACAGCGTTCGCGTCGTCCACCCGGTCGAGATGGACGCGGCGGACCGCTCACGCTGGACCGAAGTCTGGCGCGACCACGAACTTATCACGCCCTTCGCCCAACTGGGTCGGCGTCTGTTCGTCCTCGACGAGCGACAACGGCGAGGCTCCCAGATCACCTCGTTCCGGGGCCGACGGGTGCCCGCGCTGACGCTCGCGGGGACCGTCCGCTCGAGTGACTGGCAAGTCGCGCTGATCGCCAACCGCCGCTCGGGGGAAGGCCACGCCCGCTTCTTCGCCACCGCTGGCCTAACCGCCGTGCTGTTCCATCCCAACGTCGGCCCCCACGTCTACCCCAACCACCGCGCCGAGCAGGAACTCCACGCCGTCTATTTCGTCCCCGGCAAGATCGACTACACGACGGAGATCGACGCGCGCCACGGCGTCCCGTTAGGCGACGTGCCGACGCTGGTCTACGCCGAGGTGTGCGAGACCCTCGCCGCTCTGTATGCCAGGGGGAAAGAGTAATTCGTTAGTGTTCCGCCACACTGTTCAGTGTTGACCCCAACGGGGTCGGATGTCAAAGCCGAGGGCAACGCCCTCGTATAAGTGGCTGTGTTCGTGAACTTGGCCCCTTTCCACCGGCCAAGTCCGTGATCGGTCGCCGTAAAGATTTTGCTTGTCGAGACTCGAGGCGATTCAGTGGCGGAATACCGAATAGAGTGTGGCCAAGTCGGTGAACACAGCCCTCGAGTTCTTCATGGACTCGCCGGTCGGGGTGTTCGGCGAGAAGACGTTCGACGATCTCCGGCGCGATGAGCGAACCGTCACACTGGCAGACTTTCTCCAGCAACGGCTTCGTGCGAGTTCCCTGGAACCAACTGCGAACCAGACCTCATGACCGATCGCTGAGGAACCTTGGGACTGCCCAGCATCGCCGCCACGTCCAGCGTTCGCAGCGGCCCCGCCGACGCGGGCAGCGTGCCGAACGCCAGGTGCAGCCGGAGCGACTCCGGCTCGAAGACCATCGTCTGGAGGGTGTCGTCCTGCCCTGCGGCGTGCAGGGCCGCGTGGAGGTCGGCGACGCCGAAGGTGCCGCCCGAGCGCTCGCACCGGCGCAAGGCGCGGTGGCGGGTGTAGGTGCTGTAGACATCCCTCGCCCAGATGGGCTGGAGTTGCTCGAGGCAGAAGTGATTCGTGCAGAGCGTGACGCCGCTCTCCGCCGGGCGCTCGTGGACGCGCCGGGGCGTGCATTCGAGGACGGCGACGCGCCGCCGGTCGGCGACGACGAGGTTGAACAGCGTCGAGCGCCGGGCGCGC
>JANXSH010001070.1 GCA_025356615.1 Planctomycetia bacterium
CGAGGCCGACGCGGAGGGGCGGTGTCAGTCGCTCCCCTGATCCCAGCCCGCGTGGAAGGCGCTATCCCCGAACCGCGTGGGCCTCGCATCGCTTCGCGTTGCTCGACCCACCCTACGACGTTGCCTACTTCCATCGTCACCACCCCCACGGCGACTCGGCCTAAAGTTTCGCGCGGAATCAGCCGACCGGCATGAGTCTTGCATCTAATTCTTTCACTGAAGACGACAGGATCAACCCTGTCACTCGAAATAAGAGGTCGAGATCAACTACCAAGGAGGCTCTCATGCTGGTTCTCACTCGCAAGGCAGGCGAAAAGATCGTGATCGATGAGTCCGTCGTGATCGAAGTCCTCGAGATCCAGGGCAACCGGGTGCGCATCGGCATTCAGGCTCCTCGCGGCATTACGATCCTTCGACAGGAACTCCTTCTGGAGAAGGGCATCGAAATTACCAAGGTCGAACAACCGAGTGCCCAACTCGTCGCCGTATCCTGATTGGCATACTACCTGCTGTGGTCGATCGACCGGGGCAAGATGATACATGGCTGTTCGACAACCGAACAGCCACCACGGGCGGGACGGCCAACACGAGAGGGCCGTCCCGCCCGTGTTTTCTTGCGCGCGCTTGGCCGTGGTCCGTCGAATTCCCTAGACTTCGAGAAGAAGGCTGCCTGCCAACCTGATGCCGACTTCCCACTGGATGGGTCTCCGCCCCCTGACTCTTTCGTCTATCCGCATCGGCATCCCTGGCTGGCTTGCTCGCATCGAATCCAACGTCGCGGTCGAACCCTGAGATGTGAAGCGTTCGGGGTCACGTCGCAGGTCTATGAGGAGAGAATCCATGTTCGAGCGCGCCCTGGCTGGGCTGCGGGTCGCGATCAGCGCCCTACTAATCGTCGGCTTGCCGTACCTCGCTTTCAGTCAGAGTTCCCCGATCGCCGATGTGGCCATCCTCGTCGTTCGCGTCCCTGCTGACGCGAAAGTCCTCATCGCCGACGACGAGACGGTCGCGACGGGTACAGAACGCACGTTCGTCACGCCGACCCTGAAGGTCGGGAATAAGTATTCGTACAAGGTCGTCGGCACCTGGTCGAAAGGCGGCAAGGCGAAGCGCGTAGAGCGCATCGTTCGCTTCAAGGCAGGCGACAGCATCGTCGTCGATCTGACCAAGCCGGACCCCGATAAGCCTAAAGACAAGCCCAAGGACAAACCGAAGGACAAACCCAAGGACAAGCCGAAAGATAAGCCCAAGGACAAACCCAAGGAAGACCTGAAGGGTGCCGAAAAGCTCAAGATGCCGAAGGTGGAAGGCGAGAAGAAAGGGGCCACGGCTCCCAAGTCGCGGAAGTTCCAGTTCACCTACGGCGGCACGGTGACGGGTGTGAAGGCGGGCCAGGCGGTTCAGGTCTGGGTGCCCATGCCCCAGACGACGGGCGATCAGAAGGTGACACTCGTCGACCGCAAACTCCCCAAGGACAGCACCGGCGAGATACAGGGCACCGAGCCGGTCTACGGCAACCGGATCCTTTCCTTCGAGGCGAAGGCCGACGCCAAGGGCGAGGTCCCGTTCACGTTCGTCTACGAAGTGAAACGCAAAGAGGTGCAGGGCGAATCGGGCAAGGGGACCAAGGAGGAGGCGAAGCAGATCGCCCGCTTCCTCGAGGCCGACGCCCTGGTGCCGATCACCGGCAAGCCGATCGACCTACTCGACGGCAAGACGCTGCCCGGCGACCCGATGGGGAAGGCGCGGGTGATGTATGATGTGGTCAACGACCACATGAAGTACAGCAAGGAAGGCACGGGTTGGGGTCGCGGCGACAGCGTCTGGGCTTGCGACAGCAAGTCGGGCAATTGCAGCGACTTCCACAGCCTGTTCATCTCGATGGCGCGGGCCAACAAGGTGCCCGCGAAGTTCGAGATCGGCTTCCCCCTCCCCGAGAAGCGCGGCGCGGGGGCGATCGGCGGCTACCACTGCTGGGCGTTCTTCCACCCCGAGGGCAAGGGCTGGGTGCCGGTCGACATCTCCGAGGCGAACAAGAACCCGATGATGCGGGACTACTACTTCGGCAACCTCACCGAGGACCGCATCACCTTCAGCACGGGCCGCGACGTGAACCTCGTCCCGAAACAGGCGGGCAAGCCGCTCAACTTCTTCATCTACCCCTACGCCGAGGTCAAGGGGAAGGAAGTGCCCCAGGAGAAGATCGTCAAGAAGTTCGCGTTCGAGGATGTGAAGTAAGGAGTTCACCACAGAGGGCACAGAGAAATACACGGAAGGAAACTTCCCTTCCGTATATTTCTCTGTGCCCTCTGTGCCCTCTGTGGCTAGTAATTGCCTCTCATTTCGCGGGGCCGCCGCCCGGAAGGCCACCCCGAATGCCGCCGCCCGGAGGCGGGGCCAGCTCCTGAGAGAAGCTCTTGATCGGCAGTACCTCGGTCGCCACGATCTTGCCCTTCGCATCGACCTCGTAGGCCATCCCCAGTTCGACGCCGAACATGACGCCGATGCGGATCTCGAAGTCGCGCGGGGGTGGCGGTGGGCGCAACGCCAGTCGGTTCGCGCCAGCGGGCGCGCCACCGGGCGGGACGACGGGTAACGGCAGGGGACGAGCGCCGCCGCCCTTGATCGTGGTGTAGGCTCCGTCCGTGATGCGGGTGATGAAGGCGATGCGAACGCGCTCGTTCTCGGGGATCCAGGTGAGGTACATGATCTCCTTGCTCTCCCTCGGCCCGGTGACTTTGCGGTCCTTCAGGACTTTCTTCTGCACGCCGACCATCGCCGTCTCGATCGCCTTCTTCTCGCCGTCGACATGCTTCTTGTAGAGCTTCTGGACTTCCTCGACGACCGCCGGCAGTTTCAGCGGGTATTTCTTCGTCCCGTCGAGTCGGGTCATGTCGGTCGCGACGAATCCCTCCCCGGCGGGGGCACCTTCGCCGTCGTTGACTTTCACCTCGACCAGGGCGTAGGCGTCGTCGATGCCCTTGGCCTTGACCAGGGGGGCGTTCGCCATGCTCAACGAGGAGTACACCTTCTTCTTGCCACCCTTGAGGCCGACCTCGACCTGGAGGTTGGTGATGAGCGGCTTCTCGCTAACGGGCCAGTAGACCCAGCGGTAGCTGTTGCCCCCGGTGCTGAACCCCATCGCGTCGGGAGGGCCGCTGCGACCGTCTCGGCCCATGGCATCCTGCACCTTGCTGACGAGGATGCCGACGCTCGTCCCCTTGACGGGCGCGTACTTGCGGGTCGGGATGAAGTCCTTCGCCTCTCTCACGATCGGCTCGGGGGCAGGGTCGGCGGCCATAGTTGCTCCCACGACGAGGAAGGTCAGTGAAAGGACTCCGAGAATGAGTCTTCGTTCCATGAGAAAGGTCTCCGAGAGGCATGGGATGGATCGGCGACATCCTTCATCGTAGCAGAAGCCGGGGCGGATCCATCGGGAAAATCGTGTCCGTGTCGTTACCGAGACGAGATCGCCCGTGTCTGCTACAATCCGAATATGCCGACCCTCGACCGCGAAGAATACATCGAACAGGGCTACTTCTTCCGCGTGATGCGCGAGCGCCTCACCGAGGGGCAGCCTACGCAAACCGTGCTGGAGCGCATCGACCAGGAGATCCTCTCGACGACGCACCTCCCGATGGCGATCCAGTTCCTCGCCGGCGAGGTGAAGCACTCGGGCCTCCTGTCGAGCGGCTTCGCGCGCCTGAAGCATTACTTCACGCCATTTCAGGCGTTCATCATCGAAGGCAGCGAAGACCCGACGAAGCGGTTCACCATCGACCAGGGCTTCCTCGTGCTGGAGCGCGAGGCCGAGTTCCGCGCGGGCCAGATCAGTCCGGCGGGCCTCTTCGTCTACCAGTTCGAGGTCGTCAGCCGAAACCGCCTCGGCTACGACGCGGGCCTCGAAGCGATGAAGGCCGACCCCGTCTACGACGACGCCTGGCGCGAATTCCTCGACATCGTCAAGCGCCAGCTCGGCCTCGTGGACTTCTCCGACCTCATCTACGCCCGATCCGCGTGGTACATCAAGGAGCAGCAGCACCGCGACCCCGGCTATGAATCGCCGCGCGAGCCGCTGTTCGGCGAGAAGGAGGGCAAGATCGCCCGCGCCAACATGGGCCGCGACCCCCTCTACCTCTTCGCCGCCCTCCAGCGCCAACTCGGCTACCCCGAGGTGCCGCGTCCCCGGACGCGCGAGGACGTGTCCGTCAAGATCGAGACCCTCCAGACGAAGGTACGCGACCTGGAAATGCGACTCAAACTCCTCGAGTCCGAGATGCGGGGGACGCTGGACCTGTCGAAACTCGTCAAACCCGAGCAACTGCTGGATAAACCGGATGAGGCGTGGTGACGCGATGCGAAGACCTCACCCCCCAACCCCCTCTCCCGCAGGGAGAGGGGGAGCCGGAGGCATGTCTAGGAGCGTCTCATCTCCCTCTGGTCCGGTCTTGCTCCCCCCTCTCCCTGCGGGAGAGGGGGGCTGGGGGGGTGAGGTCTTCGCTCACTTCGCCTTCACCGTCACCTCCGTCGGCTTGCTCTCGCCGCTCTTCGCGGGGTCGTAATACTCGTACACCCGCGCCGCGGGCACCGCCGCCTTGACGACCATCTGGGCCTGGAGGGCGTACTCCAACTCCATCGGCTTCAGCGACTCCAGGCCACGCAGGTAGACCAACACGCTCCGCGCCCGGATCTGGAACTTGCCGATGCGCTCGGCCTTCACGAGTTTCTCGAAGTCGTCGCTCCGGGCGGTGAAGCCCGGTGGGATCGGCAGGTCGAGCATCACCATCGGGGCCGAGGTCGCCTGGCGATTCACCACCGTCGCCTTGACGCGGAGCGTCTCGTCCAGGGCCAACGTCGTCCGGTCATACGCCAGCGTGATCGTTAGCGGGCCGGCGTCCTCCGCCTTCTTCGCCTCGGGCGTGTAGTAGCGGAAGACGATCTGGTAGCTCATCGCCGACTTCGTCTTCTCGCTCAGTTGGACGCTCGTCTTGCCCGGTTTCAGGTACTTCGTGATCTCGACGAGCTTCAGCACCTCGGGTTGGACCGTCAGCATTTCGCGGTGGTCGCCGACGACCAGCTCGGCCTGGCGGTCGGTCTGTTTGTCATCGGGCGTCCCCGAGGCGGCGAGCAGCGCCTTGAGGGCAAGGACGGTCGCCTGCGTCGAGTGCCAGGTGCCGTTGGGATCCTTCTTGGAGACGAGCCACGCCAGCGCGCCGCGAAC
>JANXSH010001113.1 GCA_025356615.1 Planctomycetia bacterium
CACTCCTGATCGACCGGTCGCGCGGCGGCCAGCACGGCCTGGACTCCGAGGGGTACATCGACGGCGCGCCGGACCTGGTGTGCGAGGTCGCCGCCTCGAGTGTGAGCATCGATCGGAACGCCAAACTCCGTGCGTATCAGCGCAACGGCGTGCGCGAATACATCCTCTGCCGGACCGAGGACGGGGTCATCGAATGGTTCATCCTGCGCAACAAGAAATACCGCAGCCTGAGACCGGACGAGGCGGGCATCCTCCGAAGCGTGGCGTTTCCTGGTCTCCATCTCGACCCGGTGGCGATCCTACGGTCCGACATCGTTCGCGTCCTCGCCGTCCTCCAGCAAGGCATCGCCTCGCCCGAACACGCCGCCTTCGTCGAGCGCCTGCGCCAACTCACCCCATGACTCATGAGGAGGTATTTGCCATGACACCAGCCTTGTTACCCATAACGATTCCTCGCCTCCAGAACGGCGACACGCTCGATAGCGACGAGTTCATGCTCCGCTACCACGCCATGCCCGAGGTGAAGAAGGCCGAGCTGATCGAAGGAGTCGTTTACATCATGTCTTCCCCCCTGCGTGCCGATGTTCATGGCGATCCCCATGCCGACCTGCTCTTGTGGCTCGGAACCTATCGGCTCCGCACGCCGAACCTTCGCGTCTCGGACAATGCCACGATCCGCTTCGACCGTCGCAATGTGCCCCAGCCCGACGCGCACCTTCGCATCGTTCGCGGTGGCCAATCGGTGCTGGCCCAGGACGGCTACCTCGATGGCGGCCCCGAACTCGTCGCGGAGGTGGCCGCGTCCAGCGTGAGCATCGACCGCAACGCGAAGTTCCGCGTCTATCGCGATCACGGGGTCCGCGAATACGTCCTCTGGCGCGTCGAGGAGGGGGAAATCGACTGGTTCGTACTCCGCGACGGTCAGTACGTCGCCCTCTCGCCGGGCGAAGACGGCATCCTGCGAAGCGAGTTCTATCCCGGTCTCTGGCTCGACCCCGCCGCGATGACGGGGCTGGACGCCGAGCGCGTCCACGAGGTGTTGTCAGAGGGCATCGCTTCCTCCCAACATACCGAGTTCGTCGAACGCATGCGTCAGGTCGCTCCATGATTCAAGAGAGGAAAACCACAATGACACCAGCCGTGTCACCCCCGACAATTCCCCGCCTCCAGAACGGCGACACGCTCGATGGCGACGAGTTCATGCTCCGCTACGAAGCCATGCCCGACGTGAAGAAGGCCGAGCTAATCGAAGGAGTCGTTTACATCATGTCTTCCCCCCTGCGTGCCGATGTTCATGGCGATCCCCATGCGGAACTCATGGGTTGGCTATGGTCGTATCGGCTCCGCACGCCGAACGTCCGCGTGTCGGACAACGCCACGGTGCGCCTCGGTCGGCGCAACGTGCCCCAGCCGGACGCATCGATGCGGATCGTGCGCGGTGGCCGGGCGACGCTGAACGCTCACGGCTACATCGAGGGCGGCCCCGAACTGGTCGCGGAGGTCGCCGCCTCCAGCGTCAGCATCGACCGCAACGCGAAGTTCCGCGCCTATCGGGACGAGGGCGTCCGCGAATACGTCCTCTGGCGCGTCGAGGAGGGAGAAATCGACTGGTTCATACTCCGCGATGGTCAGTACGTCGCCCTCCCGTTGGGCGAGGAGGGCATCCTGCGAAGCGAGTTCTATCCCGGTCTCTGGCTCGACCCCGCCGCGATGACGGGGCTGGACGCCGAGCGCGTCCACGAGGTGCTGTTGCAGGGCATCGCCTCGCCCGAGCACGCCGCGTTCGTCGAACGGATGCGCCAAGCCACCCCATGAGGGCGATCGACCGCCGGGGTCGTATACTATTCCGCTGACCCACCCGGCCCGCGACCCGCTACGAGGACTCCATGTCGGCCACACCACCCACCCCACCGCCGCCCCAGAAGTTCACCTTCGCCATCTGGCTCATCCTCATCCTCGCGTCGATCGGCTTTGCGTTCGACATCTACGAGCTGCTCATGCTGCCGCTCATCCTTCGGCCCGCCCTGACGGACTTCGGCATCCCGCCGACGCACCCTGATTTCAAATGGTGGGTCGGTGTGATGTTCTACGTCCCCGCCTTCGCGGGCGGCATCCTCGGCCTGCTGGGTGGCTACTTGACCGATTATCTCGGACGACGGCGCGTCCTCACCTGGAGTATCCTCCTCTACGCCGTCAGCGCGTTCCTCGCGGGCTTCTCGACAACCCCGTGGATGCTACTCGTGCTGCGAACGACGACGTTCGTCGGGGTGTGCGTCGAGTTCGTCGCCGCCGTCGCCTGGCTGGCCGAACTCTTCCCCAATCCGCACCAGCGCGAGAAGGTTCTGGGCTACACCCAGGCGTTCTCCTCGATCGGTGGCCTCCTCGTCGCCAGCGCCAACTCGCTGGCCGTCGCCCTCGCCGCGTCGGGCGGTTTGCCCCCCATCGCCATGCCCGAGTTTCTCGTCGGTACGCTCGGCCAGATCAACCTTTCCCCCGACTCGCTCCCCTGGCGCTACACGCTCATGTCCGGCATCGTCCCCGCCATCCCGCTGATCCTGATTCGCCCCTTCCTCCCCGAAAGCCCCGCCTGGGCCAAGAAGAAGTCCGAAGGCACGCTGAAGCGGCCGAGCCTGCTCGCGCTGTTCTCCCCCGAGCTGCGACGGACCTCGATCGTGACCATGATCATGTTCGCGTGCAGCTACGGTGCGGCGTTCGGGGCCATCCAGATGATGCCCCAGATCGCGCCGGGGTTGACGAAGGACGTGCAGGAGTATTCCGAGAAGATCACGAAGGGGCAGGAGAAGCAAAACGAGGCGCGCAAGGAACGGGGCGAAGACATCAAGCCCCTGGCCAAGGGCAAGCAGCTGGAGAAGCTCGCCGAGCAGAAACTCGCCAGCGACTACACCAAGGTCCAAGAGGTCGGCGGCCTGATCGGTCGATTCCTGCTCGCCGCCCTCGCTGTCGTCATCGTCAGCCGACGCGGCCTCCTGCGCCTGTTCCAGGTGCCCGGCATGATCGTCATGCCGCTCTTCTTCTGGTACTTCCTGACGATCGACAATACGAAGTATTTCGAGATCCCGCTGGGGTGGCTGGGCATCGGCAGCCTCCCGATCACGAACGTCTCGCTGGGCATGATGCTCGCGGGACTGTTCACGGTCGCTCAGTTCAGCTTCTGGGGCAACTACTTGCCGCGCGTCTACCCCATGCACTTGCGAGGCACCGGCGAGAGCTTCGCCGCCAACATCGGCGGGCGGCTCATCGGAACGTCCTTCGCCTTCGTGACGACGACCCTCGCGGCCCAGACGTTCATGCCCGGCGATTCGGAACCGGCCAAGTTCGCCTCCGCCGCCGCCCTCGTCGCTCTGTTCGTCTACGTCGTCGGCTCGGTCGCGTGCTTCTTCCTGCCCGAGCCGAAGGGCGAGCTGGACTGACCATGCGTATCGTCTACATCACCGCCGGGGCTGCCGGCATGTACTGCGGGTCGTGCATGCGCGACAACACGCTCGTGGCCGCCCTCACCAAGGCGGGCCACGAGGCGTTGTTGGTGCCGACGTACACCCCGATTCGCACGGACGAGGACGATGTCAGCCAGAAGCGCGTCTTCTTCGGCGGGATCAACGTCTACCTCGAACAGAAGCTCGCCTTGTTTCGCCATACGCCGTGGTTCGTCGATCGCCTGTTGAACTTCCCGGCGATGCTGCGCTGGGTGTCGCGCTTCGCCGTCCGCACGCGAGCCGAGGATCTCGGCGACCTGACCGTCTCCATGCTCCGAGGTGGCTCCGGCAAGCAGCGCAAGGAGGTGGCGAAGATCACGCAATGGCTCGGCGACGAGATCCGCCCGCAAGTCATCAACCTCACCAACGCCCTCCTCTCTGGCATGGTCCCCGAACTCAAGGCGCGCCTGCCCGGCGTCCCCATCCTCTGCTCGCTCCAGGGCGACGACATTTTCACCGAGTTGCTGCCCGAGCCGTTTCGCGGCGAAGTCCTCGCGCTGATCCGCGAGCGCGCCAAGCTCATCGACGGCTTCATCGCCACCAGCGTGTCCTACGCCGACTTCATGGCGGGCTACTTCGGCATCCCGCGCGAGAAGATCCACGTCGTCTATCCGGGCCTCAACCTGAAGGGCCAGGGCGGCCCCCAGTCCGACCGCACGGGCAAGCCGTTTACCGTCGGTTACTTCGCCCGCATCTGCCCGGAGAAGGGGTTCCATCGACTCGTCGATGCGTTCCTGGCGCTGCGCCGGATGTCCGACACGAAGGGCGTCCGCCTGCACGCCTCCGGCTGGCTGGGCGAGAACCAGCGCCCGTTCTACACCGAACAGGTATCTCGACTCGAAAAGGCGGGCCTACTCGGCGACTTTACCCACGTCGATAGTCCGTCGCACGCAGACAAGGTGCGCTTCTTCCACGAGATCGATGTCTTGAGTGTCCCGACGACCTACCACGAGCCGAAGGGCCTCTACGTCCTGGAGGCGCTCGCCAACGGCGTGCCCGTCGTCCAGCCCCGGCACGGCTCCTTCCCCGAGCTGATCGAGATGACCGGCGGCGGCCTGCTCACCACACCGAACGACGCGAACGACCTCGCCGAGGCGCTGCATCGGCTGATGCGCGATCCCGACTTGCGTGCCACACTGGCCCGGACGGGCAAGGCCGCAGTCTATGAGCGATTCCACGCCGCGCGCATGGCGGAGGAGACGGCGCTCATCTATGATTCATCAATACGATTAGCCACAGATGAACACAGATGAACACAGATAATTGCAAATGCTTTGTTGAATTCATTCTCGTCTTTCATCTGTGTTCATCTGTGTTCATCTGTGGCTAAAATGATTTCTATTCCCGAGGACTCTCCACGATGACCGCTGTTCCCCTCGCTCCGCTCCTGGTCCGCGCCGCTCGGGGCGAGGTCGTCGAACGTCCTCCCGTCTGGGCGATGCGCCAGGCGGGCCGATGGGATCCCGAGTTCAACAAGATCCGGGCGGGTCGGACGTTCTACGAGTTCAGCGAGAACGTCGAACTCGCTGCCCGCGCCTCGCTCCTGCCGCGCCGGTTCGGCGTCGATGGGATCATCCTCTTCTACGACATCACGACGCTGCCCGTCGCGATGGGTCAGCCGTTCACGCTCCAGCCCGCGCGTGGGCCGGTGCCCGATCGGGCGATTCGCACGATGGAAGACGTGCATCGACTGGACGCCGACCCCGACCCGCGCCGCTACCAACACATCCGCGACCTGCTGCGTCTGGTGAAGGAGGAGTTGCGCGGCGAGCTGCCCGTCCTCGTCTTCGCGGGCGCTCCGTTCACCGTCGCGGCCTACTGCATCGGCACCGGCAAGGACATGGACGCGACGCGACGATTCGCCGCCGAGCG
>JANXSH010001133.1 GCA_025356615.1 Planctomycetia bacterium
TGTCGCGGGCGGTGAGAACGGTCGGCGCGAGGCCGGCTGCAAGGGAAGCGGATAAGAAGGTGCGGCGCTGCATGGCATGGGTCTCCGGGAAGAGGAAGAGCGTCTCCCGGCAAGGTAGGGAGACGAGCGGGGCGTGTCAACTGCCTCGAAGCGACTCGACATACTCGATCCCCAGAGCCACCCCCTCCGCGCGCGCCCGCGACTGATACAACCCCGCCGCAGGGACATCGATCCCGGCACAGGCGTCCTCGACCATGAGGACGCGGAACCCGGCCTGTCGCAGGTCGCGGGCCACGAAGAAGCAGCAGATGTTCGTCGCGATGCCGCAGACGGCCACGGTTTCGATCCCGCCCGCCTTCAGGAGGGCGACGTACCCCGGATGCTGGGCCGTGAGGGCATACGCCTCGAAATCGCGGTCGAAGCCCTTGCGCCAGATCGCGTGGAATCGCCGGGTGTCGAGGCCGGGGAGGAACTCGGCCCCCGGCGTGCCCATGACGCAGTGAGGCGGATAGAGATCGTCTCTTTGTCCGAGGAAGCTGCGGTGGTCCGTCGGGTGCCAGTCCTGACTGGCGTCGATGCGCCGCCAGGGTAGGGCGAGGAGCCGGTTGATCGCGGGGACGATCTCGACGCCGCCGGGTACGGGCAGTTCGGCGGGTCGGAGCGCGGTGAAGCCCTCCTGGGCATCGACGACGAGGAGGGTCGAGGTGGTGAAGTCGGGCAAGAGAACCTCCAGGAATTCATCTTTCTTCGAGATCGCGTGCGAGTCGCATCCGCCTCTTCGCCTGGGCGGCGAGTGCGGGGATCACCTGCGCGGCGGAATAGGGCTTCTGAGCTTCGAGCCGGCCTACGATGGTCCCTCGGTCGTCCAACTGGTTCAACACCTGCATCAAGAGGAACAGGTCTTCGTGACCTTGCCCGTGCAACCAGAGCGCCTGCACCGAGAGTTCGGGGATGCGCAAGAGACGGATGTCATAGCTTTGCTTTTGGACCTGCGGCAAGCGTTCGGCGACAGCGAGAGCCTCCACAGTGCCCGCGACAGCGGGGCCGGCGTTGATCGAATGGAATTTCGTTGGACCCGCAGAAGAGACGCCGACCTCGGCGGCTTTCTCGATCACCTCGCCCTCGATGAGCAAGTAGCGCCAGGACGCCAATTTCGCTGCGTCGATGCCTTTGCCCATGGCAAGGGCATCGACGCCGAGGTTGTAGACCGGGTGCGGCCGCATGACGCTGGGTGCGTCTACGATGGTGGTTTTGGGCCGACCGCCTGCCGAGAGCATGCGGTGACTCTGATGCACCTGATGCAACCCTTGCTGGAGCGCCGAAAGACAATCAGGCGGAGGTTTCTCGAAGAGGAGAGGCATGTCAGGCTCCTTGGATCGTCCAATAGGTGTTCGTCCAACTGCCGCCGAGCGAACGATAGTCGTCCGTCAGTGTGTCCAGGAACATCGTCGATTGGCCGTGGGCCGGATCTTCCACGGTGACTTGGTCGTTTCCCGGTGCCCACGAGTAGGCACTGATGACGACGAAGTGGTAGACAGCCGGAGTCCCCGGCCATTTGATCGCCACACAAAGGGCGCGGCCCGCGTCGATCTCGGTCTGGATCTCTTCTGGCGTCGCGGGGCGTTCCCTCATGCTGTCCTCCCTGTAGTGGCCGACCTGGCGCAGGCCGAAAGGGAGGGGGGCTGTTTTGTCACAGGGAGTCCCCGCGCTGGCACTCGTTGGGCAGCACATGCCTTCTAAATCGACGAACACGGCTTCGACGAGTTTACACTTGGACCTCCAAACCGTATCAGGCCGGTAGAACCGGGCAACGCTGATGGAGACGGCGGCCCAACACCAGTTGTACACGCCCAAGGCTACGCCCTGATCGAACATCGTAAAATCGATCGAGTTCGAGCCGACGGCGGCATCGGCGGGGGTCGCCGGAGCAGCGGTGATCGTATCAAGCGGCAACAGGTTGTCCGAGACGATGGACGGGAGAGGCATGAAGGGGAACTCCGTGGGAGAGAAGAGTCTCCCTCGGAGTGTATGACAAAACGAAGTCACCAGCAACGGAACCTCGGCGGGGGCGGGTCACGGTGGGGCGAGCGGCTCGAGCCTAGGGGACGACGACACACCTTGCCTGACGGCTGGTCAGAGGGTGCCGATCGCATCCGTCCGCTTACTTCGTGTGAGGCTCCTCGTGTCCTACGGCGGGGGTTCCGAGAAGTGCGATTGACGAATAGGGAGCGCCGAATCTGGGTGCGCCAGCGGATTCTGGCGGAAGGGAGGCGCTACCCCAAGCCCACCGGTTGCAACCGGTGGG
>JANXSH010000823.1 GCA_025356615.1 Planctomycetia bacterium
ACCAGACTATCTCTTGCGTCGAGTGTAGGGGTGAAGCCGGTGAAGTGCTGGTGGGCCTCGCTCCGCTCGACCCACCCTACGCGCTCCCGAAACATTTTGCCTCACCCCTGGCTTTCGAGATTCGTAATCGTGCGACGTAGCCCCAACCGAGTGAGTGAATTCCCCTGATGGTGCCCCCTTCCACCCACCGAGTGCCGCGTGTCGCCTTCGTCCTGCACCTCATGCAGGTCGCGGGGGCCGAGATGCTCGTTGCCGAAATCATCCGTCGCCTGGCGGGCCAAATCGAGCCGGTCATCCTGTGTCTGGACGGTATCGGCCCCCTGGGCGAACAGTTGCGTTCCGAGGGGACGCCGGTCGTCTGCCTGGACCGAAAGCCGGGCCGCGATTGGGGATTGGCCCGGCGGATGGCCTCCGAACTGCGCAAGCGGCGGATCGATGTCCTGCACGCCCACCAGTACACGCCCTTCTTCTACGCAGCCCTCGCCCGCGCCCTGTGCTGGATGCGACCGCGCCTCATCTTCACCGAACACGGTAGGCACTTCCCGGATGTCGTGTCGTCCACCCGTCGCAGGCTGAATCGGTTGGTCTTGCGGCACTTTGCCAGTGCCGTCAACGCTTGCTGCGGCTTCAGTGCGCGGGCCGTCGCCGAGGTGGACGGCTTCGCCCCGACGCCCGTCGAAGTGATCGAGAACGGCATCGCCGTGGATCGCTACAGCCGATCCGCCGATCGTGTCGCTCTTCGCTCCGCTCTGGGTCTCGATCCCGCGCGGCGATACGTCGCCTGCGTCGCCCGATTCCATCCGGTCAAGGATCACGCGATGTTGATCCGGGCATTCGCCCAAATTGCCAAGCAGCATTTGGATGTCGATCTCTTGCTCGCAGGAGACGGCCCCCTACGAGAAGACCTCCAGCGACAGGTTTCCGAGTTACGGATCGAGAATCGCGTGCGGTTCCTGGGCGTCCGATCCGACGTGCCGAAGCTCCTCCAGGCCGTCGATGTGTTCGCCCTGACCTCGGTGAGCGAGGCGGCTTCGCTCACCGTCCTCGAGGCGATGGCCACCTCCCTGCCGGTCGTCGTCACCGACGTGGGGGGCAATCCCGAAATGGTCCGGCACGAGGTCGAAGGGTTGTTGGTCGAGCGAGGCGACGCCGATTCGTGCGCCACGGCTTTACATCGCCTCCTGGATGACCCGAGCCTGGCCCGTCGCCTCGGCGATGCGGGACGGCGGCGCGTCGAGGAACGGTATCGACTGGAACAGACCGTCGAGAACTACCATCAGCTCTATCGTCGGCTCTGCAACCTCGACCGGGGCACAGCTCGATGACCACTCCAGAGCCGATCGTCCGTCGCATGGTCAAATCCTTCGTGCGCGGCATCGCATTCGTCTTCATCCTACCCGTCTACCTCACGTTCTGGTTGCAATCGTTGGTCGTCGGGCGGGATCGCGCGTTGGAGGGGCACAGCGAACTCTTGAGCCTGTTGCCCGGCCTGACGGGGCAGTATGCACGGCGGGCGTTCCTGGCGTGCGTCCTCGACGAGTGTCACTCCTCGGCGGCGATCTGCTTCGGGGTGTTGTTCTCCAAGGCGGGGGCACGGGTCGGCGCGAACGTGTACATCGGCCCGCGCTGCCACATCGGCCTGGTGACGATCGAGCGCGACGCGCTGCTCGCCGCAGGCGTCCACGCGACGAGTGGCGCGCGGACGCATGGGACGGACGACCCGTCCCGGCCGATACGGGATCAGGAGGGAGCCGTGACGCGCGTCCGCATCGGGGCGGGAGCCTGGATCGGGAGCGCCGCCATCGTCATGAACGACGTGGGGGCGGGCACGGTGGTCGGGGCGGGGGCCGTCGTGACGAAGCCACTGCCCGATGGGGTCGTCGCTGCGGGCGTCCCGGCGCGCGTCATTCGAGATCGCGCGAGCGGGTCGCGACTCCCTGGCGAGTAAGGGGCGAACACCCCGACCACTCCCTTTTTGGGTCTACGACATGGTTCGAGTGCGAGGAGCGTAACGTCGTCGAAGAGGTGCCGAACGACCCCCCACCCGGCGAGGGCCACCTCGAACCATCCCCCTTCTTCCCACACGACGACCTTGGACAAAACACCCAAAACACCCAAAACCCTAGGATGATGAGCGACACCTCTGGGTATTGGGCCTTTTGGGCGATTCTCGGGTGAAGAGCCAGGGCCTCTTCGGCGGCCCGTCCGGAACCACGTCGCCAGGCTCCCCGGAGGCGCGTCCGGCGGTAGCTCGACTCGAGTCTCGTCGTCCCTCGGGTAGTTCGTCACCCCATCGACAACGCTCTGATCCTCGCGCTCGAACCATGTCGTACACCCTCCCTTTTTCCGTCCCGCCGACTCGTCTTGACCGGATCGCCACGTTCGTTACGCTGGAAGTATGTGTACCTCGCTTTCCTCGCTTCCCGCCGCGAAGCCCGTCGAATCCTCCCACTCTCCAGGGCCTCTCCCTCGACCCGGCTCCCCGACCACGTTCCGGGCGTTGCGCCATCGCAACTATCGCCTCTACTTCGTCGGCCAGATCATCTCGTTGACGGGATCCTGGGTCCAGACCGCCGCCCTTACCTGGCTCGCCTACCAGCTCACCGCAGGATCGAGTCTCCCCGCGAGCGTTACTGCCGCCCAGGTCGTCCCGACACTCCTCCTGGGGGCGTGGAGCGGCAGCCTGGCGGATCGCTTCCCGCGCCGGTCCCTCATCTTCATCGCCCAGGCCGCCTTGCTCGTCCTGGCGATGCTCCTCGCCGGCGTGGTCGCGTTCGAATTCGTGACGCCGATGGCGCTGCTCACCCTGTCGTTCTTCATCGGCGTCGTCAACGCCATCGACACCCCGGCCCGCCTGTCGTTCGTCATCGACATGGTCGGGCGCGACGACCTCATGAACGCCGTCGCCCTCAACTCGCTCGTCTTCAACCTCGCCCGAGTCGTCGGCCCCGCACTCGGCATGTTGGCCCTGCCCCTGGTGGGCATCGCCGGGTGCTTCTTCCTCAACGGCCTGACGTTCGTCGCCGTCCTCTTCGCACTCGGGGCCATGCGCCTCCCGGCGAAGGTGAGGACGCCTCCGCCCGATGTCCGCCGCGTCTCGACGAGCGGCTTTCGCCATCTCGCCCGGCGTCCGGCAATGCTCTTGCTCTTGGTGCTCGCCGGGTCGATGGCCTTCTTCGGTTGGCCCGTCCTGGCCCTGCTCCCGGCCCTGTCCGATCAATCGCTCGCGGCGGGATCTTCGGGCTACGCCTCGATGCTCATCGCGATCGGCCTCGGTGCCTTGTGCGGTGCCCTGGTCGTCGCCACGTTCGGCACCTCGGCCCGCCGGGTATCGTTGATCGCGGGCGGCCTGGTGGTCGGCGCGGTGGCCCTCGTCGGCCTGTCGCGTTCCACGACGCTGCCCCAGGCGTGGGCCTGTTGCGGCCTGGCGGGGTGTGGCCTGATCCTCTTCTTCGCGACGGCCCAATCGTGGATGCAACTCGGGGCCGACGAACACAATCGCGGTCAGGTCATGGGCATCTGGCTCATGGTGTTGTCCGGTGCCCAGCCTGCGGGCAACCTCGTCGCGGGCCACCTCGCCGACTCCTTCGGCGTGCCCCTCGCCCTGATGGTCCTCGCCGTCGGCATCGGGGCGAGTTCTGCCCTCCTCGGCGTCGTCGCGCTCGGCCTCAGCCGACGGGTTCGCGCGCGAGTTCGGCTTGCTCAAGAGGGGCCGGCACGTCCCGCACCAACGGCAATCGAATGACGACGACGGCCCCGGTGCAGGCCAGCGTGATGAGCATGACGATCAGATACCAGGGGAGGTTGCCGAAATAGGCGCTCGTGAAGACCACGATCGGCAGCATCGTCAGCGCGACGATTTTGACCTTCAGCCGCACGCCGCGATACTTCTGCCAGTCCCGGATCATCGGTCCGAAGAGTCGGTTGCGCAGCAACCACCCGTTGAGTCGCCGCGACGACCGCGCGAAGAAGTAGCTCGCCAGCAGCAGGAACGGCGTCGTCGGCAACAGCGGCAGGACCACCCCGATGACGCCGAGCGCGACGAAGGACAGTCCCAGCGTGATGTACACCACGCGGCGGAACCCCGTGACGGTCGGTGGCGAGGCGAGTCCGTGATCGGTCATGGCGCATCTCAGGAGCGGGCTGAGAGTAATATTAGGGCGAAGCCCAGCGATTGCAATCGCTGGGCTTGGGGTCTCCTCAACGATAACCCTACTTCTTCTCCCCCACGACCAGCTCGACCGGCTGGGTCGCCGCCCGATGTTTCGGAGTGTTGTACTCGTACACCACCGCCGGGGGCGTCTTCACCTTGATGGGGTACTTCGGTCGCAGGGCGTAGGTGAACTTCTCCTCCGCCCCGGACTTCACGTCGCCGATGTAGAGGATCACCTCGCGCCCGGTGACGGCGAACTTCTGCACCTTCTTGGCCGCGACCATGTCGGCGAACTCGCCCGCATCGACCGTGAAGCCCGGCGGGATCGGCAGGTTCACCATCACCATATACGTCGGGTTCTTGCCGTTGTACTTCATCGTCGCGGTCGCCTTCAGGATGTCCGCCGTCGTCAGCTTCGTCCGGTCGTAGTCCATCGAAACCTCGAGGATCGGCTTCGTCGCAGGGGCCACTTGCTTCTTGTGCGGCTCGAAGTGTCGGCCCACGATCTGGTAGAGGAGGCCCGTCTTGGCGTCCACCTCGATCGTGACCTCGTTCTTGCCGGACTTCAGCCGCGAGGTCAGGTCGAACACCTGGAGAACGTCGGCGTTCTTCTCCGTCACCGACCCCGCCTCGACCTGCTTGCCATCGATCTTCAGGACGAATGGCACCTCGCCCTTGATCGGAGGCCGAGAGTCACCCGCGAGGAGCGCCTCGAGTGCGAGGATGGTCGCCTGGGTGCTACCCCAGTCGCCGGAGCCGTTGCGCGTCTTCACGAGGTACGCCAGGCACTCGTTGACGCTCTGCGTGAACTGCCCGCTGCGGATCATCGCAAGCGTCGCCAGCGCCGTCGTCTCGATCGTCAGCGAGTCGCCGCGCGAGTGGGCCATCGACTGCCCCTTGGCGGGGAAGCACGACGCCTGGAGGTCGGCGACGCGCTTCTTCTGGGCGTCGATCTTGACGACCAGCTTCTTGCACACCTCGAACGTCGCGTCGTCCTTGGCGTCCCACGCCGCGAGGGCGTTGGCCGACAGGGCGAGGACGTAGGCGTTGTCTGACTTCGGTGCCTCGTCGCGGAGGAAGTCGATCGCCTTCTTCAGCCGCTTGTATTCGTCGCTCTTCGTCCAGTTCGCCCCGCGAGGCATGCTGTCGAGGATCGACCAGGTGACGTAGGCCGTCAGGAGCGTCTTCGGGTCGCCCATCGACTCGATCGACACGCCGTGCGTCGCGCCGATCTTCGCCCAGGTGCCGTCCTTCTCTTGTTGGGAGAAGAGCCACTTCTGGGTGCGGTCGATGATGCCTCGGTCGATCGGGTAGACCTTCGCCATCGCGTTGAACTCGCGCAGGCCGTAGGCGCTGAGCCAGACGAGCGGCTCACCGCTGCCCCACCAGTCGAACCCGCCGCCGGGCCGCTCGAACGTGAGCAGGCGCTGGTATCCGGCATTGAGCAGGGCTTCCGAGCGCGCCATGAGGGCCGGCGAGGCGAGTCGGCGCTTCTTGAGGTAGTCCATGATGAGAATGTTGGGATACGCGGACGACGAGGTCTGCTCGAAGCAGCCGTTCGGCATGCGCATCATGCCGTCGAGACCGTCCATGACCTGGGCCATCGCACCGGGATACATGCGGACCATCAGCTTTGAGGCGTCCGGCAGAGCGTGCGCCGGGATGTCGAGCGTGTGGCTGATGTTGCCGGTGAGGCGATCGCTGACGACGCGCTCGATGCGTTGGCCGTTGGGCACGACCTCGACGGAGCGTTTGACGGCGTCGGACTTCTTGGAGC
>JANXSH010001196.1 GCA_025356615.1 Planctomycetia bacterium
TGACTCTGTGGTTGGCTTCTTCTTTATCCCTCATCGGAGGCGGCCATGATCGATCGGCTCGTGTCCTGCCTGATGGCCGTCAGCCTTGCCCTGCTCATCTGGCTCTACGCGCGGAGCCGGGAGCAGGAGACGCTCGACAACGTCCCCGTGCCCGTCGAAGTGGTCCTCTCCACGCGCCAGGGGGAACAGTTCTCGCTCGAGTTGCCCAGTAGTCGGTCCCAGGTGAGCGTGTCGTTCACCGGCCCGCCGCAGCGGTTGCGCGAGCTACAAATGATGCTCCAGCGCAAAGAGTTGCACGTCGTGAAGACGATCTCGGTCCCCGACGATCGGCTCAACGAGAGCCGATTCAGCGACAGCGTCGTCATCGAGGCGACCGACATCAACGCGCCGCAGGGCGTCACTTCGCACGTCAGTGAGGGCCGGAACTCCATCCAATACACGCTGCACCGGCTCATCGAGCGCTGGCTGCCCGTGCGCTTCGACTGCATTCGAGAGGGGACGACCTTCCCCGTCGTGATGGACCCGGCGACGGTGCTGGTGCGCGGGCCGAAGGAAGTCCTCGCCAACGCCAAGGACATCTGCACGCAGCCCTCCGAGTTGCCCTCCCGACCGCTACACACCCCGGCGAACGTCGCGGCCATCGGGCGCGTGCCGCTGGTCCACGAGATGGAGGGCCGGGCCGTGCGGGTCACGCCCTCGACCGTGCAGGTTCGCGTCCCAGGTCAGGCGCGGAAGAAATACGTCCTGAACGACATCCAGGTCCACTTCCTGTGCCCCCCGAATTTCCATTTCAAGCCGCAGTTCCTCGACGAGCGAGCGGGGAAGTTGAACCTCGAGCTCCTCGGCCCGGTGCAGGACGAGGCCCCGCGCATCCACGCTTATATCGATCTGAGCAAGGGGAAATTCCTTTCGGGGCTGAACCACGAGCCGCTCCAGCTACAATTACCTGGGGGCTTCCAGCTGGTACAGGAACCTCCGCGGGTGGTGGCCTTCCAGTTGTTGCCCGGCGACTTCAACCCCGAGGGGCTGGGGATGCCGGGCCCGACCTCCCCCGCCGTCCCTCCGACGCCCGATTAGATGAGCGACCCATGACGACCTTACTCGATGCCCCCCTCGACCTCGCCGCGACCTGTCGGGCGATGGCGCGACGCGCCCGCGCGGCCTCTTCCCGGCTGGCCATCGCCGGGACGTTGGCGAAGGATCGCTGGCTCCATCGCGCCGCTGATACGCTGCTCGCGCGGCAAACCGATGTCCTTTCCGCCAACGCCCGCGATGTCGAGTCGGCACACGAAAGCGGCCTCGGTGCCGCGTCGATCGACCGGCTGCGACTGACGCCCGATCGGTTGCGGTCCGCCGCCTCGGGGTTGCGCGAGGTGGCGTCGTTGCCCGACCCGATCGGGCAGGTCCGCGAGAGCCGGACCCGGCCCAACGGCTTACAGGTCTCGCGCGTCGGCGTGCCGCTCGGCGTCATCCTGTTCATCTACGAGTCGCGCCCCAACGTCACGCTCGACGCCGCCGCGCTGTGCGTCAAGAGCGGCAACGCGGTCATCCTGCGCGGCGGCAAGGAGGCGATCCACTCGAACCTTTTGCTGCACCGGCTGCTCGCCGAATCGCTCGAGGCGGAGGGCCTGCCCGCCGACGGGGTCCAGCTCGTGGGCCTCACCGACCGCGCCGCCGTCGGGCACCTGCTCCGCATGGACGACCTCATCGACCTGGTCATCCCGCGCGGGGGCGAAGACCTGATCCGCCGCGTCGCCGCCGAGGCGACGATGCCGGTCCTCAAGCACTACAAGGGCATCTGTCACGTCTACGTCGAAAAGAGCGCCGACCTCGCTCGAGCCGAGGCGATCATCGTCAACGCCAAGTGTCAGCGCCCCGGCGTCTGCAACGCCGCCGAGTGCCTGCTCGTCGATGCGGCGGTCGCCGAGGCGTTCTTGCCCCGCGCTTCTGCGGCGCTCGCCGCGAAGGGGGTGGAGCTGCGCGGCTGCCCCGTGACGTGTCGCCTCGTGCCGACCGCAAAGCAGGCCACGGAGAGCGATTACGACACGGAGTATCTCGACCTCATCCTCTCGGTCAAGGTGGTGGCGGGGATGGAGGAGGCGATCGCGCACATCGATCGGCACAGTTCGCGGCACACGGAAGTCGTCCTCTCCAACGACCTCGCCCTGGTGCGCCGGTTCGTCGCCCGCGTGGACTCTGCGGCGGTCATCGTGAACGCCAGCACGCGCTTCCACGACGGCGGGGAGTTGGGCCTCGGCGCGGAAATCGGCATCAGTACGGATAAATTTCATGCTCGCGGGCCGTGTGGCCTGTTAGAATTGACGAGCTACAAGTACGTTGTCTATGGTGAAGGGCAGGTGCGCGAGTAGCGCGACACCGCCGAGACTCTGGATCAGGAAGCCGGCCCCCCCCTCGGCCCACCGACGAACGGTGTGGATCGTCAACATGCAGACCCTCATCATCGTCTTACTGCTGTCGCTCCTGTGCGTCACGGCGTTCCTGCTGGTGATCCGGCGGCACCGCCGGCACTATGTGAGCGACGAACTCTCCCCGATCACCCGGCAACACATCGACCTGTTCCAGGGCGGGCAACTCAGCGAGTCCGCCGTCGAGTCGGCCAAGGCTCGTTTCCGCGACCTCCTCGAGCGCGGCGAGGTGGAGGCCGTCGAGAACAGCCTCCGCGCCGGGATGCAGTACGTCGTCCAGATCCGCGCCCTCTCCGAACTCGGCACGGAGGACGCCGGCCGGATCCTCGAGCGGCAACTCGAGCGCCGACTGACCGAGGACCAGATCGAGCAAGCCTGGTACTGGATCGACCTCGCCAACGGCCTGCGATCGCTGAATCGACCGCAAAGCCTGCCGCACCTGCTCCGCACCGCCGACCGCGCCGGGGACATCCCGCTCAGCCACTTCTTCGCCGCCGAGACCGTGTGCTTCCTCGGCTTCCCCGGTTACGTCCGTCAGACGGGCACCGCGCTGGGCCGCGCCGCCCTCCGCGTCTTGCTCCGCGCGCTCGAGGGGTTGCGCTTCGGCTTGCCCGCGAACGTCGTCACCGAGGGCCGGCTCGGCGAACTCGTCGAGACGCTCTACGACAACCGCTCCGAGGGGTACGTCGATCCGCTCGTCGTCCGCATCTTCTTCGAGTCGCTGCGCATCCTGCGTCGGGCACCGTCTCTCAGTACCGGCCTCATCGGGGAGATGTCCGAGCAGGAGACGTTCGAGTGGCAGGTCTCGCGCCTCGCCGCGCT
>JANXSH010001201.1 GCA_025356615.1 Planctomycetia bacterium
TCGAAGGCGGAACCCTTGCGCTCGGAGTAGGCCTTCTCGCAGGTGCGGCAGTAGACCATGCGGATTCGCTGGTCGCGGCCGCTCCAGCCGCGGAAATAAACGTTGCCATGACCGCGTTTGCCGTGGTCGGGGCAGTCGGAATTGTGGCAGAAGCAGTGCTCGATGGGGAGGCTGGATGGTTCGGCCATGACGCAAACCCTTGACGTATCTACTCGCTGGGGTACGATTCCCTCTACCGTGTTCTATACAGGCTGTTCGCCCGTCAAGCCCACCACCTAGTGCTATGCACTCCTGCTTACTCTTCGAGGGAAACCGCAGCCCGTGTTCCTCTGCCTGTCGACTTCATCGTCACGGTCCCGCAATACCCTACCGCCCCCACGTCAGCAAGGGATAGCGGGGTGACGAAGTAGTCGAGTAACTCCGCGTCGGCCTTTCCCAGCCTGCTCGCCACGACAAGCGACCAGACCGGAATCCGTGTATAGCCGATGCAGGCATCTCCGCCACAGACGTTGGGGGTCTTTTGGATGTAGCTCTGTTCGGTGTGGAGAACTTCCGTCGAAGTCATAAGACCGCCCGTCCTTTCGGATAATCGAGGACCGTATTCGCCTCGTCCATTCTACGTCGTGCAAATAATACAAACAATCGCCGATCTCGCCTGGCAACTCGCCCCGACGCACAGACGAACGCCAAGGGAGTCCCCATGCGAATCCTCGTCCTGAACCCCGGAAGCGCGACGCTCAAGTTCCGCCTCCTCGAACTGAGCGGCAAGGAGGCGCGCGTCATCACGTCGGGCCTCACCGACCACCTCGCGGGAGAATCGACCTCCCAGGCCGCCGCCGATGTCATTGGTCGGTGCCGCGATCAGAACATCAACGCGGTCGGATGTCGCGTCGTCCACGGGGGCGAACGCTTCGCGGTGCCGACGCTCGTCACCGTAGAAGTGAGGGCCGCCATCCGCGACCTGGGCCGGCTCGCGCCGCTCCACAACCCTGTCGCCGCCGATGTCCTCGACGGCGTGGAGAAGGCTCTACCGGGCGTACCCGTTGTCGCGGTGTTCGATACGTCGTTTCACCGCACGATCCCCGACCGGGCCGCCCTCTACGCCTTGCCCTTGGAGTTGTCGCGCGGCAAGGGTTTGCGACGCTACGGGGCGCATGGAACGAGCCACCAGTATGTCGCGGGCAGGCTGAGCGCGCAAACAGGCAAGAGCAAGTTCATCACCTGCCACCTGGGCAACGGCGCGAGTGTTTGCGCCATCCGCGACGGTCGGAGCGTCGATACGAGCATGGGACTGACCCCGCTCGCGGGGCTTGTCATGGGGACGCGCTCGGGCGACATCGATCCGTCGCTGGTGCTGCACCTGCTCCGCGCCGAGGGCATGAGCGTCGGCGAGGTGGACGACCTGCTCAACCGCCGGAGCGGCTTGCTGGGCGTCGGCGGATTCGCGGACATGCGAGAACTGGCGAAGGCGGAAGCCGCCGGGGACGACCGGGCGTGGCTGGCGATCGAGATGTTCGTCTACCGGATCTTGCACTTCATCGGTGCCTACGCCGCCGCGCTCGAGGGCGTGGACGCCATCGCGTTCACCGGCGGCATCGGCGAACACTCCGCCGAGGTGCGGCGGCGCGTCGTCGAGGCGCTCGGCTGGCTCGGCGCAAGGCTCGACGGAGCGGCGAATCAGACGGCGAACCCGGCCGAGACGCGGATCAGCACCGCAGACTCGGCCGTCCAGGTTTGGGTGATCCCGACGGACGAAGAAGGGATCATCGCGCGGGCGACGGCGGACTTGTTGTCCGCGTCGTGAGTCACTCGCGCGGCTGATTGCCGACGCGCCGGAGCTTCTCGTACTCGAGCTCGGTGCGGAGGGCCTTCGCGCAGTCACCGGCGTTGCGTTCATTCACCTGATCTTCCGTCACGATCGGCGGTGCTTGCTCGACCACGGGCACGGGGGCCGGCACCGGCGCGGGCCGCATGAAGTCCATCGGGAAGCAGCCGCTCGAGCCGAGCGCTAGCAGAAGGAAAGTCAGTACGATCCGCTTCATCGGTCACCTCCACGCGACTGGGCCGCACGCTCCAACGATTCGGGCGTCAGGCCTCGATACTTCGAACCGCCGGGCGATGCGCCGCGGATCGCCTCTCCGCTGTCGCCGATGGCGTTGCCCCGGTCGAGAGCGTCCGGGCGTGGGACGGCCGTCGCGACTCCGGAGACTCGCCCCGACTCTTGCTGAAACACCTGCTGGGCCATCTCCTCAAGGCGGATCGCCTCGTCGGCGAGGCTCGCGTCGTTCGTTTCCATCGCGATCTCGCGCAACCGATCGATAACCGCCTGCCGTCGGGCGAAGGCGTTGTTCAGTCGCTGGAACTGGTTGTTCTTGTCGTCAGTCGTCACCGACGCAGGCACAGGGGCGACCGCCCCTTTCGCCTTCTCCCCCTTGGGATCCTCGCCTTTGAGCTTCATCGGCTTGTCGGAGCCGCCGAACCAGGTGCTCCAAAAAGGCGGCGTCTCGGCGAGATCCTTCTTGACGCCCGCCGGCTGGGCGAGGCCGACCGCCCCGGTCAACGCGACGACACCCAGCGCAATAGCCCACTTCTTCCAAAGTCCGCGCATGTTCCCCCCTCCCCATGCCAACCCGTAACGACGACCCGCGATGGTGACGACTCCCCAAGTCGGCACGCCGCGATGCGGTCGGCGATCTTCTTTCCGCTGCGTGATGTGAGAGGGCGTGCGTATGCCAGAGTCGCGGCACGATGTCCAGAGCAGATTTCACGAAATTACGTCGGCGGCAACCCGGTGCGGACGACCTCGGCCCCGAAGTAGACGATCTGCGCGGAGTAATAGACCCACGCCAGGAACACCACGAGCGACCCCGCCGCGCCGAAGGCCGATGCCAAATTCACGAAGGCGAGGTAGTAGCCGATGCCCATCTTGCCGAGGGCGAAAAGGATCGCGCTGGTGAAGGCCCCGCTGACCAGCCGCGTGTAGCGTAGTCGTCCGTCGGACATGAAGCGGTAGGTGAACAGGAAGAGCAGCGTCAGCAGGAGGACCGAGACGAAGAAGTCCAGCAGCGGGCCGCTCCAGCCGAAGCCGGGCAGCATCGCCTCCCAGATCGGGTGCAGGATCGGCATCGTGGCGCTGACGAGCAGCAGGACGATGAGGAAGGCACACGTCACGAAGACCATGACGAGGGAGAGCAGGTAGGTCCGCGCCAGGCCGACGAAGAAGCCCTCCTCGCGCGGCTTCAGCCGCCAGATGCGGTGCAAGGAAGTCCGCAGGCTCGAGAACATGCCCGTCGCGCCGAACACCAGGGACAGCACGCCGACGATCGACGCGGACGCCTTCGCGTGCTTGCCGGCGAGGCTCTCGAGCATCCCCTTCACGGTCTCGGCGGTCTCGGGGTCCACCTCTTCGCGGATCTGCGCCACCAGGCGGTCGCGCGTCTCCGCTTCTCCGTACAGCGTGCCGATGACGCTGATGGCGATCATCAGCAGGGGCGCGAGCGAGAACAGCGTGTAGTAGGCCAGCGCCGCCCCCATCTGCGCGGCCTGGTCTTCCGCCCATCCTGTGCCCGCCGCCCTCAGTCTTCCGACGATCATGGCGATTCTTTCTTTCTGCTGACGCTGCCCCTCGTGAGAGGGGGGCGGAGGTTTTCGTGTCCATCTCCTCAACGGGACCCGTGGTGCCGAGCCGGAGTTCGGCATTACGGGCCGAGACGCCTCATTTCCACGTTCCCTCGCACCACAGTCGATACTCTTTCGCCGCCATCAGCTGTCGCCGTAATGCCTGGCGATCGAGCGCTTCATACGCGGAGTCGAGTAGGTCGTACACCGCCGGATATTCGCGTGCCCAGCACCACAGGTCGTGCCCCAACTTCAGGGCCGCGCCGGGGTAACGCTTTACTATATCCCTGGCCTCCCCTATCAAACATTCAACTTCTTCTCGGTCGAGTTCCACCCTGCCGGACCCTCGCTGTCGTCCGAAGGGGTCGCTCATCAGAGCGCGGTATTGCCATCGTGTAACCACGACGCCCAAGTCACTGAATGTCTCGGCCCCCGGCTTGCGTCTACTCTTCCTGCCGTACTTGGACTCGTATTTCGCCCCGACTTGTGGTCGGTCGCCGCCCCAAAATCGGCCGAGCGTCCGGCGGATCGTTTCGAGTTTCCCTTGCTGCTTCCGGGCGTAGTCGGCCTCGTCTCCTTCCAGCATCTCCTCGAAGTGTTCCTCGGAACGTTCGATCCGCAACCGGACAGCTCCGAAGATGTCGTCGCCCGCGTTATCGTGCTGGAACGTGTCGGAGTGCCAGTACGACGCAACGATTGGGTCCGTGCGCTCTGGGTCGTCGAAGAAGTAGCCCCAATGCAAGCCATCCGTTAAGCCGGTGAAGAGGGTGACGAACTCTGGCAGATCGTAGTAGTAGCGATCCTCCCACCCCGGATTTTCGGGCCGCTCCTCCGCCGGATTGCCCGCTGCCACGTCGAATGGATGGGCCGGGGCCATGTCGGTGACATTTTCGAGCAGCCCTCTCGGCAACTCGGCGAGAAACTCCCGGAAGCGGAAGAAGTCTTCCGGGAAATCGAAGCCGTAGAAGTCGCGTATCCGCTGCTCGGGGCTGGACATCCGCGTCCCTCATCGTTGTCGGGTGTCAGTCGTCGTAACAGAAGTCGGTCCGACGAGCCGAACCAGCGCCTACTTCTCCCTCAACCACCCCACCATCTTTTTCGTCACGAACTCTGGCTTGTCACGATGAACCCAGTGCCCCGCGCCGGGGACGGTAATCAGCGTCAGGTCTTTCTCCACCCACTTCCATGTATCGTTCAATGCTCCCGGCAAGAGGGCCGTGTCATCCAGCCCGTGGAACATGAGGACGGGGCACTTCACCGGAGGCAGCTTTCCCGCTGCCTTGTACGGCTCGCGGGGATAGTTCGCTTTGTAATAGTTGAGCATCCCTTCCATCGAGGAGCGCCTCAACGCTTCCAGATACTTCTTCTTCGCCTCCGGCTCCTTGACCCAGGCCACCAGCTTTTCCGGCTCGATGGATTTGGCCGCATCGGGCTTTTGGAACCGGCGTGCATAGGCGCTGCTCTTGCGCTGTTCGGGGTTGTTGGCCAGTTCGCGCATCAGCCCGTTGGGGTGAGGTAAATTGAGGATGATGAGGCGATCGACCTTTTCGGGATGGCTCATCGCGAAGGCCCAGGCTATCGCTCCGCCCCAGTCGTGGCCGACGAGGACCATCTTCTCCTTCTCGAAGTGCGCGAGGACGGCCCCGACATCGCCGACCAGCTTGTCCATCTTGTAGTTGTCGACGCCTTCCGGTTTGTCGCTCTTGTTGTAACCGCGCAGATCGATGGCCACGACTTGGAAATGCTTGGCAAGGGCCGGTATCTGGTCGCGCCAAGTGTAGTGGTAGTCCGGGAAGCCATGCAGCAACACCAGCAGCGGCCCCTTTCCGGCAGTGACGTAGTGGATCTTCACGCCGTTCGAGTCGATGAATCCCGATTTTCCGATGTCCTCGGCGAGCATCGGCGAACTGGTGGTGAGGAGGAGAAGGGTCATCGGCATGTAAAGTCGCATGGGAGGGTTCTCTTGATGGATCTCTAGCAAAAACGATGTTACCGCATCTACGAGCCTGCTCGGCTCACGCGATGATCTTCTTGATGACGTTCCCATGCACGTCCGTCAGCCGGAAGCGCCGCCCGTTGTACTTGTACGTCAACTTCGTGTGGTCCAGCCCCAGCAAGTGGAGGATCGTCGCGTGGAGGTCATGGACGCTGGCACGATCGACGACGGCGCGCAATCCCACTTCGTCGGTCTCACCGTAATGCGTGCCGCCCTTGATGCCGCCCCCCGCGAACCAGGTCGTGAAGGCGTGAGGGTTGTGGTCGCGGCCCATTTTCGCCGTGCCCTGGGGGCGCTGGGCGACGGGCAGCCGGCCGAACTCGCCGCCCCAGATGACGAGAGTCTCGTCGAGCAGGCCGCGCGCGGCGAGGTCCGTGAGGAGGGCGGCGACGGGCTTATCGGTCTCGCCGGCAAACTGGCGGTGGTTGCTCGCGATGTCGGTGTGGCCGTCCCAGCTGCGCTCGTTCTCCATGCCGCCGCTGTAGATCTGGACGAAGCGCACGCCGCGTTCGACCATACGCCTAGCCATGAGGCACTGTTTGGCGAAGTGGGTGCAGCGCGGGTCGTCGAGGCCGTAGAGGTCTTGCACTTTGCGAGGCTCGCGGCTCACATCCAGTGCCTCGGGGGCGGACATCTGCATGCGGTAGGCCAGCTCGAACGTCTCGATGCGTGCGGACAGCTCCGCCTCGCCCTCTCGGCCCGTCTGGTGCGAGCGGTTGAGTCGGCTCAGCAGGTCGAGTTGCCGGCGCTGTTGGGCGGTGGCCATGCCCGAGTCTCGCTGGAGGTTGTCGATCGGCACGCCCTGCGGGTTGAGGGCCGTCCCCTGGTAGATCCCCGGCAGGAAGCCCGCGCCCCAGTTAATGGCGTTGCCCTTGGGCAGACCTCGGCCAAGGGTGTCGTACATGACGACGAACGCGGGCAGGTTTCGGCTCTCGCTGCCGAGGCCGTATGTCACCCAGGAGCCGACACACGGGAAGCCCATGCGCGGCAGGCCGGTGTTGATCTGGAAGAGGGCCGGGGCGTGGTTGTTTGTCTCCGTCCAACACGAGTGGACGAAGGCCATCTTATCGACGTGCTTCGCCAGATTCGGGAAGATTTCCGGCACCCAGGTCGATGACTGGCCGTGCTGCTTCCAGGCGAAGGGCGACTTCATGAGCGGCCCGACCTCGCCGGGGAAGAAGCCGGTCTTGTTGTCGAAGCCCTCGAGCTTCTTCCCGTCGCGCTTGACGAGTTCGGGCTTGTAGTCCCAGGTATCGACGTGGCTCGGACCGCCGTTCGCGAAGATCCAGATGACACTCTTCGCCTTGCCGGCGAAGTGGCCCGGATGCGCGGACAGCGGATCGATCGACTTCGTCTCGGCGTCGAGGAGGCCGGTCAGGGCGAGCGTGCCCAGACCGCAACCGGCCGTGCGGAGGAAGTCGCGCCGCGAGGCGACGGGGGTGGCGAACAGGTGGGGGATGGTCATGGGAGAAGTTCCAGGTGGGGGCGTGGAGTTCATTGTAGCAGATGGCGAGAGGGCCGCTCAAGTTCCTGTCGAATCGAGGACGAGCGAGAAACCCGGTAGCATCGGCGTCGTGTAGGTTCCGCCCGACGGCACCACGCGGCGCGGTGCCCAGCGAGTTCCCCGACGACGGTACACGATCAGCGCGGGACGGTCCGCGTCCTCGAGAGGGTCGAGGATCCAGTATTCCTGGATGCTCGCCACTTCGAGATAGAGGCGTCGATTGCGGTCGAGGTCTTTGTCCTGGTTGTCTTCCGACAGGATCTCGACGACGAGGAATGGGGTGACGTTGCGCCAGTTGCGCTCGGCCTTCGGTAAATCACTCGGGTAGGTGGCGTAGCAGGCGACATCCGGCTCGGGGGCTGTAATGTCTTCGGTCCGCTCTGCCAGGAACACGCGGGCAGGCCCCTTGACGCGGCGGATGATATCGGGATGCTGCTGCGAATACGCGACGAAGAGGGTTTTGAGCCAGTCCACGATCTCGTCATGCGGTAAACCTGGCACCGGTGACACGAAAACTCTCCCTTCGATCATCTCGTAGCGAAAGCCTTCCTCTGTGTCCGCGCGCTCGAACTCGTCCCACGACAAGGCCCGACCGCGATCGGCAGGGGTCAAGTAAATCTTGGTCTGCATGAGTGTGCCTTTCCATCAGGCCAACGGGTCCAACACCAGCGAGAAACCGGCGAGCGTGCCGAGGCCGCAACCGTTGGTACGGAGGAAGTCGCGGCGCGAGGCGACGGGGGTGGCGAACAGGTGGGGGATGGTCATGGGTTTGGTTCCGGGTGGGGCTTGGACAGTATGGAATCAAAGGGATTCAGGGTTGGGATCAAGTTCCCGTCGGATCGAGGACGAGGGAGAAACCCGGCAGCATCGGCGTCGTGTACGTCTCGCCTGCCAGGACGATTCGACGCGCCGCCCAGCGCCGACCGCGACGAGGATAGACGATCATCATCGGCTCATTCGCCGTCGCTCGCGGGTCCACGATCCAGTATTCCCGGATGCTCGGGACC
>JANXSH010001264.1 GCA_025356615.1 Planctomycetia bacterium
GAGCTTTGGAACTGCTTGGGGAGTGCCAGTGGAACCTGCGCCATGTTGAGCATCGCCACCTCTGTACTCTCTTCAACAGCAATCAGCGGACATTCCGGGGCCACACGAGCGTGGCGTTCAGCCCCGACGGCAAACGCATCCTCACCGGGAGCCTTGACGGGACGGCGAAGGTGTGGGACGCCGAGAAGGGCCAGGAGGTCCTCTCCCTCAAGGGACACACGGGCTATGTGAGCAGCGTAGCGTTCGGCCCCGACGGCAAACGCATCCTCACCGGGAGCGAAGACACGACGGCGAGGGTGTGGGACGCCGAGACGGGCCAGGAGGTCCTCACCCTCGAGGGCCACACACGCGAAGTGACCAGCGTGGCGTTCAGCCCCGGCGGCAAACACCTCTTCGCCTGGGATGCGGCGAAAAAGGTGCTGGCGTGGTCCGTCGCCGATGGCAAGCCCGTCGAAGCAAAAGACACGCCCGTCATACCGCCCCCCGGCTCCGCCCGCTCGCCCGATGCCCGACTCGTCGCCAAACCTGACGGTCTGCGCGTCGCCGTCATCGATCTCCTCCGGCCGGCACCGACCGGCGACCCCTGGCCCCTACCGGACCTCGCCGAACGCAAGCGCTACCACGGTGCAAAGGCTGCCCTCGCCGAGAAGGAGAAGCAATGGTTCGCCGCAGCCTTCCACCTCGGCCGGTTGCTCCTCGACTCACCCGACGATGCCGACCTGATATGCCGCCGCGACGACTCTCTGAAGGAACACGCCGCCGCGAAGGCGGCCCAGGTGACGCCGCCGCGCATGGAGAAGGTGCCCTGATGGGCGGACACGAGGAACTCGGGTGCATCCGACCGGCACCGCATGAGGCAACCCGTTGCCGGTTCCATGAGGCAATCGGACTGCCTCAACCGAGGAAGCCTATTGCCTCTATCCCAAAATGGGACCAGTGCGACGCCGCCGAGATCACATTGGCGGACCCACACGGCGTATACTCCTGTTCGCAACGGTCGAGAACTGGAGGAATTCTAGCCTGGATTGCGCACCTGGCTACCGGCCAGATCCACTTTGTTATCGACCGCCGAAGGGCGGTTCCGATCGGGGGCCGAAGGGCCGATTCGCCCTCCCGGCGCGCACCACGGACCGGCGCGGTGGTTCGGAGCCACCGCGTTTTCCTTCGCTCCCCTTCTCACGTCGCCTGTTTCGGGCCAGGAGGCTCCCCCACCTGCTTCAACCGCGCCGCGTGTTCCCGCACTGCCCGTAGGCTCTGCTCCCGGGCCTGCCGATGTTCCCAGTCGCCCGGCATGCTCACCCGCACCACCCCTCCCCGTCTCGCCACTCCCGCCGGCACCTTCCACAGCCGCTCTCGCAGTGTCTGCACTTCCGCGTTGCCCACCCCTTGCACCGCCGAGCACGCCTGCCGGTACAGCACCACCAGCGCGTACGCCGTCACCGTCACCAGCATCTTCAGCGCGTTGGCGCAGAACCCCCCGCAGGACAGTCGGTCCGCCGACAGCCCGTTCTTCAACTCCCCGATCGGCCGTTCTGGCACGTCGCCCCGTTGCACATAGGAGTCCTGGTACAGTTCTTTGGCCGGCTCGGGAAGGTTGGTGACCACTTAGCGTCTCTGACTACCCTGCGGCGTCACCTCGACCTTCACCACGACCCGACGTGGCTGTGGCCAGGTGCCCGCCTGGTAGTCCGTGATCTGCTCGTAGCGCTGCATGTGCGGGTCGCGGTAGCCGTACCAGCGATGCACCAACTGCACCTCATCCAGCCAGGGTTCGCCAGCGCGTGCCAGCACGGGGTTGCTGGCGTAACCCACGGCGTAACCGAGTTTTGCCTCCTCGCAGTAGTCGAACAGCGCCGGCACCGCCAGGCCGTTGTCGGCGCGGACGCGGATCTCCACCCCCGGCCAGGCGAGTCGCAGACGCTCGACGAGTCGGCGCAGCACATCGACGACGCCACAGGCACCGTGCATCGTGCCGGGGCGCAGCCAACAGGCCAGGGGGAAGCCGCTGTCCCCCTCGAAGACCAGCAACGGCAGATACTGATGTTGGCGGTAGTAGCCGTGGTAGCCCGACAGCGGCTGACGCCCATGCACGGGGTCGTCGGTGGCGTCGAGGTCGATCACGGGATGCCCAGGGGTCTGGGTTCGCGTGCGGACGAACAGATCGACGAGGAACTCGTTGACGACCTTCAGACGCCTGATCTGGGCGCGCCGCTGGTCCAGCGACGACGGGCGGTCCTCGCGTGGCGGTTGCGCGTCTCGTCGGGCGTAGCCGTGCAGGTAGCGGTCGAGAGTGGAAGTGCTGGCCAAAGGCCGCTCGGTGTCGGGGGGGAGACCTTGGAGGATCTGGAACAAGGCGTCGTCGCGGCAGTGGTCGGCGTCGTTGCCGTCGGGGTAGCCGGCGAGGATCTGGTAGACCTGCTGCACGAGCAAGGACTCCAGGGAGTGCTGGATGTACTTGGGGGCGCGCGGGTCGGGTAGTCGCCCGGCGAGGTCGGAGAGGACCTCGAGGGACACGTCGAGTTCGCGGACGGCGAGCAGGCCGGCGTCCTCGACGAGGCAGCCGGCCTGGAAGTCGACCACGAGGGGTTGCGAGCCGACCTTCCAGCCCATAGAGTGACACGAGTGGCGTTCTGCCATGATCTGAGCCTCCGCATTCATCTAAACTGTTCGTGCAACACAGCTTAGTTAGTGCGCGAGGCTCACCTTGCCTACCCTCGGTGCGCAATCCAGGCTAGCACCTCGATCTCGCCCTTGCCGGACTTTAGCGTGAACTCGCGCTTGCTCGTCTTGTCCTGCACCACGAGGCCGGCCTGCACGATCTTCACCTCCACGTCCTTGTCATCGACCTCGATCACCAGCTCGCCCTTGTTGGTGGCGACGCGGTAGATCGTGCCGCCGAAGAGGACACCGACTGCCACGACGCCCAGCAACAGGCCGACGGCCACCAGGGGCAGCAGCCGGCGCTTGCGCGGCATCGTCTTCGGGGCGGCCTTCGGCTTCGCAGGTGGCGCGAGTGGCTCCGTGCGGTCGCGGGCGGCGATGTCGGCCCAGGGGTTCGAACGGAGACCGCCGTCCCTCCCATTTTCGCCAGCGCGTCCACGATCGCCTCGGCGGACGCGGGCCGCTCTTCGGGTCGCTTCGCCAGCAGTCGCATCGTCAAGCGAGACAGGTCCGGCGGGCAGTTCGAGTTGACCTCGTGCGGGGCTAGGGGCGTGTCGAGAGTCAGGCTGAGCAACACCGCCATCGTGTCCGGGCCGGTGAACGGGCGTCGGCCGGTCAGCATCTCGTACAGCACGCAGCCGAGGCTGAACAGGTCGGCCCGACCATCGACCGCCTGGCCGCGCGCCTGCTCGGGGGCCATGAACGCGGGGGTGCCGACGATCGCCCCGCTCTGGGTCAAGTGGGTGTCGTCGCCGAGCGAGCGCGCGAGGCCGAAGTCGAGTAGTTTCACCGAGGACACGCCCTCCGCCGTGCCGCGTCCCGGCTGGGTCTCCAGCCACACGTTGGCGGGCTTGATGTCGCGGTGGATGAGTCCCCCGGCGTGGGCGGCGGCAAGCCCCTCGGCCATCTCCTCGGCGATGCGGACCGCCTCGGCGACGGGGAGCTTCCGCACGCGGCAGAGGCGGTCTTCCAGCGACTCGCCCTTGAGGAAGGGCATCGCCAGGTAGGGAATCCCGTTGTCCTCGCCGACCTGGAAGATCGCGACGATGTGCGGGTGCTCGATGGCGGCGGCGGCGCGGGCCTCGCGCAGGAAGCGCTCCCTGTTCTGCGGGTTCTTGGCGACGTTCGGTAGCATGGTCTTGAGGGCGACCTTGCGGCGGAGCTGCGTGTCCTCGGCGAGGAACACCATGCCCATGCCGCCG
>JANXSH010001292.1 GCA_025356615.1 Planctomycetia bacterium
CACTCCGGTCGCTCACGCCCCCGGCTCGCCTTTTCTCATTAGCTCCAGCCTATCACGTCCCACGACGCCTGAGAAGCCTGCTCTGGCCGGATCTTTCCTCAGAAGCCCACCCCAGACCCCGGCGACGAGAGGCCGCATGATCCAGCCGCTTGAACGGCGCGGCGCAGCGGGGTACAATCATATTAAAGAAGCCCCGCGTCGGGAGAGCGAACGATGTCACGCAAAGCACCGAAGACCGTCGTCGCCTTCAAGGTCGAGGCCGAACTCGCCGAGTTGCTCGACAAGCTGCCCAACAAGAGCGCCTTCATCCGCAAGGCCATCGCCGCCCAACTCGGGGTCGCGTGTCCCCTCTGTCAGGGCAAGAGCATCGTGGCGCGCGGGGTCCACGACCACTACGCGCCGCTCATCGAGAAGTTCAGCCAGCGCAACTGCGATAGCTGCGGCGACTCCCTCGCCGTTCCCCGCGATCCGATGGGACTCCACCCCGAGAGCCGAGACCGCCTCGAGCAATTCCTCCTCGGTGGCCCGCTCTACTGCGACGGGTGCTACGTCAAGGCACCGACCTGCACGAACTGCGAGTGGCACATCGCCCCCGAAGAAGTCGCCGACCACCTCCGACAGGTACACTGCGATTGAGCCTCTCCCTCAGCCCGACTTCGACGAGATGCGCCGGATGGCCGGCCTCGTCGTCGAGCGCGTATTGCACCACCTGTCCACGCTCCCCGATCAGCCCATCGGCCGGTACGCCTCGCGCGCCACGCTCGAGGGGATGCTCCGTGAGCCTCCCCCGGAGCAGGGGCAGAGTCTTGATGCCGTCCTGGCACGCTTCGACGCCCAGATCGCGCCAAACGCCTGCCACGTCAGCCACCCGCGCTTCCTGGCGTTCGTCCCCGGAGCGCCCACGCTGGCCTCGGTCCTCGGCGATTGGCTCTGTGCGGGCCACAATTTCTTCGCCGGGGTCTGGCTCGAGTCGTCCGCCTGCGCCCAGGTCGAACTCGTCGTCCTCGACTGGTTTCGAGACATGCTCGGCATGCCCGCCTCGACGGGCGGCATCCTCACCTCGGGCGGGTCGGAGGCGAACTTGACGGCCCTCGTCGTCGCGCGGGACCGCCTGCCGTTCGCCGACCGGGGCCGCTTCGTGCTGTACGCTAGCCGAGAACGGCACTCGTCGATCGATCGGGCGGCGAACGTCGTCGGGCTATCACCCGCCCAAGTCCGCCTCGTCGAGATCGACGCGGCGCATCGCCTGGATGTCGCCGACCTGCGCCGCCGCATCGCCACCGACCGCGCGGCGGGATTACTCCCGTGGCTCCTCGTCGGCAACGCCGGTACGACCAGCACCGGCGCGGTCGATCCGCTGGGCGACCTGGCGGACCTCTGCCGTGACGAGGGGATCTGGTTGCACCTCGACGGGGCCTACGGCTGGGCCGCCGTGCTGGACCCCGAGGGACGACGAACGCTCGCCGGCGTCGAGCGGGCCGACTCGATCACGCTGGACCCGCACAAGTGGCTCGCCCAGCCGTTCGAGATCGGCTGCCTGCTCGTCCGAGACGGGTCGCTCTTGCCCGCGACCTTCGCCATCCGCCCGGACTACCTTCTGGACACCGCGCCGGAAATCGATCAGGTCAACTTCGCGGATCACAGCATCGCCTTGACCCGGCGCTTCCGGGCGCTCAAGGTGTGGCTGTCCATGCAGGTTCTCGGCCTGACCTGGTTCCGTCAGAATGTGACGCGCTGCCTGGCGCTGGCGCGGTACGCCGAGGGTGCCCTCGTCCGTGCGGGCTTCGAGATCCTCAGCCCGGCGTCGTTGAGCGTCGTGTGCTTCCGCGCCGCGTATGCCGGCGCGGACGCGGCGGTCGATCGGGCGAACCTGGACCTGGCCGAGGCCGTTCGCCGCAGTCAGGAGGCGTTCATCGCCTCGACGCGCATCGGGGGGCGGGTGGCGCTTCGGCTGTGTTTCGTCAACTGGCAGACGACCGTCGCGGATGTCGATCGCGTCGTGGGGCTGATGCGGCGGCTGGCGGACGAGATGAAGTCCGACGCGCTGGCGAGGGAATAGGGACACGATGGGAGGCGTGTACATTTCCCTCGCTAGCGCGTCGGGCTTCAACTCGTCGCCGGATGGGGCAAACAACCGGCTTTGCAACGAAACTCGACTTTCTCGACGTAAGTCCTTGCCGAATCGACGTAAGTCCTTATTTTTCGTCCCAGAGGTCGAGTTTCGTTGCAAAGCCCAAACAACCCTCCGGGCACTCGAATTCACGGCCGTGCCGATTCGAGCTTCGCAGCCTGGTCAAGAATGAGAGCGACGCCGGTGTTGCACGCCTTATCGTATTGCTTGGCCTTGCAGGGAACGAGCATACCGTCGCGGACGGCGGCGGCGGAGAATCCCGCCGCCTCGAGCGCGGGGCTTACCTTGACCTCGACGCCGCCCGCCGGGTCGAGGACGACATGGACGCCCCGAGTGCCGAGTGGGGCGAGGCGGTCGGCGGTGTCGTTGGGTCGGTTGGCGGCCTTGGTCTGGATGAGGACGAGGATGCCGAGGTCATTCCCCTTGGCGAGCCGGTGCAGCTGCATCGAGGCGGTACGGATCTCGCGGAAGCTGAGGCAGGCGGCCTCGTCGGCGATACCGGCCTGGGCCTCGGGCGACTGGAGCTTGCGGAGCGTGACGCGAATGAGCTGCTGGTCGCGGGCGGATAGGTTGGTGCGATCCTTCGAGCTGTCTCGCTTCCCGGCGACCTTGTCCGCATTCATGCCGGAGAGTTGATTCAACAGGGGGACGGAGGCGGGGCCGATGCGGCCCAGCGTGAAGAGGATCGCCCGCGTCTCGTCGGGGGTCGCGTTCTGGAGACTTACCTTGAGGGCGGGGAGCGCGGCGCTGGCGACGGGGCCGAGGTTCCCCAGAGCGAGGACCATCTTTTGGCGTTCGGCGGTCGTTGGGGCTGTTTCCAAGGCCCGAATGAGGACGGGAACGACTGTCGCCTGGATCTGCGGGAGTGTCTGGCCCGCGATTTGCTCGCTCAGGCGAGCCGACTGGGGCGTCTCTGCCCCCTTCACCTGGGGGTACGAATTGGGCAGCAACAGGCCCGAGGGGGAAGGCGTGTTCATCGCATACGGTTGAATGTTCGAGCTGCCCTCGAGCGCGGGAGCATAGAGGTTGGCGAGATCCTGTGCGGCCCGCGTGGTGTACGGGTGTTTGGGTCCGA
>JANXSH010000834.1 GCA_025356615.1 Planctomycetia bacterium
AGTGCCGGCCGGTCTCCCGGTGCCGTGGCGCTGGGAGGTCGCGCGCGCCGACAAGCCGGACGAGGTGGTGCAGTGGCACGCGGGCGAGCAGCGCCGCATGATCCTGCCGCCGGGGGACTACCGGGTCGCCCTGCGGCCGACCACTCTGGGTTCGGACAGCGGGCACCTCGTCTGGCCGGAGAAGATCGAAGTGAAAGAAGGCCGACTGCTCGGATGGAAGCTAGAAACGGGGCTGCGCCTCGTCGGCCCGAAAGGAGCGAAGCCATCGTTCGACTACCGGATGATCGACGAGGCGACGAAGAAGGAAGTCCAGTGGGCGCGAAACACCCTCGACGTGCAGTGGGTGCCGGTCGGGACGTACACCGTCGAAACGAGGGCCACGCTATTCGACGCCTGGCAGAAGCTGGTGGGCGGCGTGAAGGTCGAGCGCGGCCGCATCACCGACGTGACCGTCCAGAAGTGGCCGCAGAAGAAGCAGGGGGGAGGGGTGGGCACGCGGCGGAAGTAAATCGTTCCGCTCACGTCCACGAGGGCGCGAGGGTTCGACGGGGCATGGGGTAGACGGGTCGTCGGCGAGTCCGACGCCAAGGGCGCGTTCCCCAAGACCAGCCCCAAGAGGCCGCAAGACGTGCTGGCGACGATGTACGAGCACCTGGGCATCGATGTCGAGGCGCAGTACCTCAACCTATCGGGCCGGCCGATCGCGGTGTTGCCGTTCGGCAAGGCGATCGACGAGTTGAGTTAGGGAGGTGTCTCGACCGCCTCCCGCAATGGTTCGGGGGCTGCATTCCACGTCGTCATATAAGTCGCCTCCAGCGGGGCGGGGATGTACAACTCCGGCTCGAGGAAGATCGGCATCGCTGTCAGCACATCGCCTACGCCGAGAGGCTCGACGTAGGCGACTTTCTCGACCCCTGCCGAGTAGGCTGCGAGTATCAATGGTTTGTCACCGGGCAGGTCGAACGGCTCCTCGTGGATTTCGTCCCAGATAGCTTTGTGGATACCCGACGGGTCACGCTTCGTCGGCGGGAACAGGTCGATAATGAGGAGGTGGATTCCCTGACGGAGGAACTCTACGGCCTTTTCGACGAAGGCGCGGATGGCGTTGCGGCTGTCCTTGTTGCCCGGTGAGACGATCTCGATGATTGCGACGACCCGGCCCATCCCGTGGCGTATCGCTACATGGTTTGCACGACGAACGTAGGCATTCATTTCGGCGCGCACCACATGACGGCCCGGAGGCGGGGCCATGGCAACTGCAACCCCCGAGACATCTCCCGGACGCGGGGCCGGTGGCTTGCGTTGGAGCGTCAAGATATCAGGGATCGGGCCACCGGCCACTTGTTCCGCGAACGCGGAATATCCCGGCGGGAGTAGCTTTTCCGCGTTGAGTGCGTTGCTCAAGGCGATTATCCAACCTTGATGAAAGTGATGGAACGGTCCGGACTCGACCCGTGTCCAATCATGAACCGGCATGGGCTGCCCTCCTTTTTTTACTCGCTCACTCGTATTCGGGCTTCGGCAAGTGCCGATCACGGTCGTAGGGCGGGTCTTCGTGCGGGGGAATCATCTCCTCCGGGAAGCTGTCCTTCCAGCGTTGGCGCTGCTCCTCGCTGTCATAGTATTTCAGCGAGAGGTACAGGTCTTCTTCGCTGCACTCCCCCAGCATGTCGATGTTCCAGGCCCCGCTTTCGTCGTTGGGCATGCAGGGGTGCATCTCGCGCAGCGATTCGGACCAGAGGGTGGTGTACAACTCCCGATCGCTGAGGTGGTCGGTACGTTCGACGAACGTGCGCCGCCGCGCCATTTGCTCGATCACTTCCCACAGCTTCGCGGTCAACTCTTCATCGCTCATCTCCTCCGGGGCGGGGAGGGTAACCCCCGCTTCCTCCAGCTGAATGAAATCGGAGGAGACCGGAGCCTGTTCGTATTCCAACACGCTCTCCCAGAAAGCTTCCAGGACCGGGAGGGGGGCGTCCTCCGCCTCATAGGTCGTCATTTCCCCACCGGCGAGTTCCTCGACGCGGTGTTTCAGTTCGTTGATGCGAATCTCACAGTCGATTCGCTCCAGATCCTCGGGGTCGATGTCGGACATCACTTCCTCCCTTCTCTCACTTCGCCTCCAGCAAACGCTGCTGGCCGCGAGGAACTTCCGCGTATGCCACCTTGTAGATCGCCTCGAGCGGAACGACGATGTGGCCGCGCGGGATGAGGAAGAGCGGCATCGTCGGAAGCTCCTCGTCCAGGGTTACGGTTTTCACGAAGGCGCGGGCGACGAAATCGGCATCGTAGGAGGCGAAGACGAACGGCTTGTTCGGTGCCGGTAATTCTTTGCCTGTGTATTGTTCCCATATCGCCGCGTGGATCCCGTGCGGATCACGCGCACTAGGAGCATGCAGATCGAAGACGAGCAGGTGGATTCGCTTTTCAAGCAAGTCGGCGGCCTTTTCGACGAAAGCTTTGAGACCATTTTGACTCGACTTATTGCCCGGCGAAACGACCTCGATCATTGCGACGACACGATCATCGCTCACATGGCGGACGACCACGGTGTTTCTTTTGCGACGGTAGTAATCCTCATCCGCCTCGTAAGTCATTTCCACGACCGGCGGTTCGAGGAGTAGCCCGGTCTGCCCGCCCGATGTGGGGCCGTTCACCGCTCCGATGTCATCGGTCGGCGTCCTTTGGAGAGCGAGGACATCTGCCACCAACCCGGCGGCCCGCTGTTCCATCATCGCGTAATATTCGCCGGGCAGCAAACCGTGGTTCAGCGCCCACTTAGTGGCCCGAACGAATTCGCCATGAAAATCGTGGAAGATCCCCGCATCGACGCGCGACCAGTCGTGTACCGGCATGTTAGGGGCTCCTTATTTCAAACGACCCTCTTCATTCTACACGATCACTTCTTCACCTTCCAGCACACGAGTTTGCTCCCGTCGCGCGCATACAGCATGCCATTCGCCAAAGCGAGGTGCCCCCGCACCGACTTGCCGAGGGCACCGAATCGGGCCTTCTCCTGGTACTTGCTCGGGTCCGCCTTCACGAGGCCGAGGTCGCCGTTCTCGCCCAGGACGAACAGCTTGTCGCCCGCCGCGATCACGGAGCCGCAGCCGTAGGCGTTCTCCGTCCAGCGCACCTTGCCCGTCTTCCAGTCGATGCAGCGCAGTTGTCCGCCCTCCTCCTGCCTGCCCTCGAAGCCGTACAGTTGATCGCCGACGGCGACGGGCGTGCTGAAATGACAGTTGAGCGACTCCTTGTTCTTCCAGACCTCCTCGACGCGGTCCTTCTTGACCTTCAGGAGGATCGCGCCGGTGTCGTAGCATGAAGATAGGAACAAGTGGTCCCCGCCGAGGAGGACCGGCGACGCGGCGTTGACCGAGGTGGCGATGCGGGCACGCCAGCGCTTGGTGAAGCGCACCTTGCCGTTGGCCGGGTCGATCGAGGCAAGCCCCTCGCGAGTGAAGAAGAAGACGTGGCGGACGCCGTCGATCGTCGCCGCGATCGGCGAGGCGTAGCTTGCGTCGTGGTCGGTCGCCTTCCAAGCCTCCTTGCCGGTCTCCAGGTTCAGCGCGACGATGCCCGCGCCGTTGTCGCCGCCGACGTTGACCAGGAGGTTCTTCCCCTCGACGATCGGCGAGGTGCCGACGCCGAAGTAGCTCTTCTTGACGGTGTAGTCGTCCAGCAGACTCTTGTCCCACTGCTTCTTGCCGGTCTTCAGATCGCGGCAAACGAGCTGACCGGCGGGGCCGAGGGTGAAGACCCTCTCCCCGGCGATGACCGGAGTCGAGCGCGGGCCGTCGCCCTTGCCATAGTCGTCGCGGTACGTCGTGGGCGTGGTGACGCGCCATTTTTCCTTGCCGGTCGATGCCGAGAGACACTCGACGACATCATCACCGGCGACTCGGTGAAAGAGGATGAGGCGGTCCCCCGCGATCACGGGGGAGGCGAAGCCCTGCCCCACATCGTGTTTCCAGACGACCACAGGGCCGCGCGCGGGCCAAGTGTCGAGCAGATCCTTCTCGGCGGAACGGCCGTCCCGCGCCGGCCCGAGCAACTGGGGCCAGTCGGCGGCGAAGGCGGGTACAGAGGCGACCACGATGAAGAGAGCAGCGATGCGCATGACGAAATCCTCCTTGCACTCATCGATAGTGGCTGAGAGGGTCGGGGACCAGGGGCGGCTCTCATCCGCTGGCACTGATACACGGGTGCCCCTCGCCTTCCCAGGGTGCGCTCGCTGCGCTCGCGACCCTGGGCTTTGTTGTGCAACCCCTTCGGGGTAAATACCATCAACACATCGGCTCAGGCACCCTCGCCTGTGCCCCTCGATCCGCGTATCATGCTCGATGCGGAACACTCTCCTCGTCTGGCACTGGTTCCCTGATGGATGCCGTGGTCATTGGAGCGGGGCCGAACGGCCTCACGGCGGCGGCGGCCCTCGCCCGGCGAGGCTGGAAGGTCGTCGTCCTCGAGGCGACCGATCGGCCCGGCGGGGCGGCGTGGTCGGTCGAATCGACGCTGCCCGGCTACGTCCACGATGTCGGGGCCGCCTTCTTCCCGTTCGCCCACGACAGCCTCGCCTTCCGCGACCTCGACCTCGCCGGTGCGGGCCTCGAGTGGCGCAACGCCCCGCACGAGAGTTGTCACCCCGGCATCGACGGCACCTCCGCGACCATCAGCAGAGACGCGGAGGTCAGCGCCCGCAGCTTCGGCGCGGACGGCCCTGCGTGGCACCGACTGGCGACCTGGATGAAGGCGATGGGGCCGCGCCTCTCGGAGGCGCTGCTATCGCCGCTGCCTGGCATCGGCCCGGCGTTGCGACTGGGGCCGATCAACCTGGCACGTCTGGCGTGGGCCGGACTCGGCTCGACGGCGACGTTCAGCCGTCAACACTTCCGCACCGCAGCGGCCCGGCGTGTCATCCCCGCCCTGGCATTGCACGTCGATCTCGGCCCCGATGACGCGGCGGGCGCGGGGCTTGGCCTGGTGTTGGGGCTGCTCGCCTCGTCGTCGGGATTCTGCATCCCCGTCGGCGGCGCGCGGGCGATCACGGACGCGCTCCTCCGACGCATCACCGAAGCGGGCGGCGAGGTCCGACTGAATCAGCGGGCCGACCGCATCGTCGTCGAGAACGGCAAGCCCGTCCGCGTATCGACCACGACGGGGGAGGACTATCCCGTCCGCCGGGCCGTGCTGGCGGACGTGGGGCCGGCCGCGCTCTACGCGAGGCTGCTCCGCAACGTCCCCGGCATGGGCGGCACGCCGCGCCAGGCGAGGCGATTCCGCTACGGGTGGGGAACGTTCAAAATGGACTGGGCGCTCTCCGGCCCGGTGCCCTGGACCGCCCCCGACGCGCGACAGAGTGCGGTCGTCCACGCCGGCGACAGCATCGCCGACATGCGCCGATTCACGCGCCAGGTGCGGGCGGGCCGGCTGCCGGCGAACCCGTACCTCGTCATCGGCCAGCAATCGCTCGTCGACTCGTCGCGCGCCCCCGAGGGAGGCCAGACGTTGTGGGCCTATTCGCGGGTGCCGTCGCACCTCCCCGACGGCTGGGCCTCGCAACGCGAGTTCTTCGCCGATGTCGTCGAGCAACGAATCGAGGGCCTCGCGCCGGGGTTCCGCAGTCTGATCCGTGCGAGGTACGTCGCGGCCCCGCCGGACCTCGAGGCGATGAACGCGAACCTCGTCGGCGGCGACCTCGGCGGCGGTAGCGCCCGACTCGCCCAGCAACTCTTCCTCCGCCCCTTCTTCCCGTGGTTCGGCTACTCGACGCCGATTCGAGGTGTCTACCTCTGCTCCGCCTCGACCCACCCCGGCGCGGGCGTCCACGGGGCCTGCGGTTTCAACGCGGCGATGCGGGCGATCGCTGAGGCGCGATGAGAAGCGATTCCACCACGGGCATCGAACTCGAATCGTCGTTGACCACGCCTCCACCGCGCGGTACGCTGAGTTCATGAACTACCGACATCTCATCACCATCGAGCCCGACAAACGCAGCGGTCAGGCGTGCATCCGCGGGCTGCGCATGACCGTGCAGGACGTACTCGAGTACCTCGCGGGCGGCATGTCACCCGAGGAGATCCTCGCCGACTTCCCGGACCTAACCGCCGAGGACATCCGGGCCTGCTTCGCCTATGCCGCCGACCGCGAGCGGCGACTGCGGGTGATCCCGGTCGGATGAAACTACTATTCGACGAGAATCTGTCGCCCCGCCTCGTCGGTCGATTGGCGACCGAGTTCCCCGGCTCGACTATGTCCGCGATGTCGGTCTGGCTGCGGCACCGGACCCGATCGTCTGGGCGTTCGCGGCGGCAAACGGCTACACGGTGGTCTCCAAGGACGCCGACTTCCAGCAGCGCGCGTTGTTGCTGGGCCACCCACCGAAGGTGGTCTGGCTGCGGCTGGGCAACGGTCCGACATCTGCTGTCGCCGCGCTGTTACGGCTACACCGCACCGACCTGCTGGCATTCGAGGCTGATCCGGTGGCCTCGTTCCTGGCCCTGTCGTAACCGCCGGACAACAGCCCCCTCGCCAGTCAATTCCCTTGCCAAATAACGGCTTACGGCGACCTCGGCGGCGGCAGCGCCCGACTCGACCAGCAACTCTTCCTCCGCCCCTTCTTCCGGTGGTTCGGCCATTCGACCCCGGTTCGCGGCGTCTACCTCTGCTCCGCCTCGACGCACCCCGGCGCGGGCGTCCACGGGGCCTGCGGCTTCAACGCGGCGATGCGGGCGATTGCTGCGGCGCGATGAGAGGCCACTCGGATGGGAGATCGAGGCGTCTCACTTCTGCCTCGAAGCTCGACGGATGGTGGACCCGCGTGGAGACGAGCTGATGTTCCTGCGACGAGGAAGAAATTCACCAGGGGACGCAGCGACGGCCTCACCTCTCGCTTCCCTGCAAAGAATCGAGACGGTAGCAAGGAAGTGGAGTGACCTAGTGGTCGGGGATGCGAACCCTTTACAATCCCAATCTCCCGCGTGCCGCAGCGACTTCGTCGCGCCGCATCGCGCGGAAGCGCTCGAGGTACTCACTGACGCGCGGCGAGGTCCGCCATCTCTTGTACACACCCCACGTCCGATCCGCCCGATCCGCCTGAGCATCGAAACTCTCGGAGTAGACGATCTTGCCCTGCTCGACGAGTTTCACGAACAGCGGCTCCCCTCGAGGCGCTTCCGATGCGTCGGCGACTACCAACGTGTCGCCGTCGCCGTAGACGCGGAGGGTGCCGGGGATCGACTCCTTGCCGGGCGAGTTGGAGAACTTGATGTTCGGGTGGCCCTCGGTCGCGGTACGCTTGAAGGCGGCGGCGACCGTGTCGCGGTGGACGAGCCGCCACCAGTACCCGCCCGCTCCGGGGAACAGCATGGTCGGCTCTTGCTTCGTCGCCTCGCGGAAGTGGCGATACACTGACTCGACGGTCTCGGGAGTGACTTCGTCCTCGAAGACGATGGTGCGCGGCTCGACGCCGATCTGACGCATCTTCTCGAAGTACAAGACGCACTGCGCGGCGATGTCGCCGGAATCGACCCGGATGCCGACGCGGTCGGTCTCGGGGTGCAGGCGGATGACGCGAAGGGCGTTCTCCAGGCCGACCGTCTCGGCGTCCACGAGGTCGCACAGGAGCGATGCCTGGCCCATCGACGTGACGAAACGGTCCATCATCTCGTATTCGGTCTCACTCAAACTGCGATCGAACGACTGGCCCGCGCACATCATCTCATGGCCGATCGTTCCGACCGTGCGGAACAACTCCGGGTAGAGGAACTCGGCGGTATCGTTGGAAGTGAGCCGACCCCGCCCGCCGACATAGCGTGCGAGCAGGAGGACGAGGTTCGTCAACTCATTCGGTGCAGAGCGCAGGCCGAACTCCGCATCGCGCGGCGTGGCGAGGGACATGAGCCGAGCCTTCGTCGCCTGGATGACCGGGGCGAAGTAGCGGCACATGGCCGGCTCGAGGTAGCTGATGAAGCCGCCCGGCCCCTCGAAGACCAGGCACGGCACGCCGGGAAGGAACGCCTGCCCTCCGGGGAAACCCCAGATGTCGATCGGCAAGTGGATCTCGTCGTCGGGCGTGCGATCGAGCAGCGACCGCCAGAGTTCGCGCGGGTAGGCGCGTACCGCAGAGTGGTCGCTATACCACCTCGCCGCGAGATCGAGGTCGGCCCGCGCGAGTGGTCGATGGAACCACTGGGCGAGCATCGCCTCGTGCCCCGCCATGAGGAGCCGGCCCTCCGCCCCCGGTTCGGGCAACCCCTTGCGCATCGTCAGCGAATAGCTCGCGTGGGCGCAGGCGATGTCGGGGACGGCGGCCCACATCGTGCGCTTGTAGGTGTCGGTCGCGCCGGGCCAGCCGCCGAGGGCGAAGTGGCGGGCGAAGAACTCCTCACGCATGGCCGCCCGCTTGGGCGCGAAGGGGTCGAGGGGCATGGGGGCGGTCCTCCGGGGGATGGGGGTACGATTCGTTGCTTCGTTAATGTCTAGCGGGTACGATAATACTCAGTGCCTCGACGGTCGAGTAGTCGAGTAAACTCAATCGGACGAAGACATGCCGTTCACCGCTTACTCCTCCCAGGATCCGGTGAGGTATAGAAGACATGAATCGAGCCGCGTGTTTTCGTCTTCACTACCTCCTGGGAAGTACGTTTACGTCCAGGATTGTCAGGGTGTGATATGGATCGCGGTCGATGGAGTGCATATGCACCCTCGCGTGCTTGGAGGGGCGAGACCCGCAGTGGGGGCTGGAGAAGTGGTGTTGGATGAACTCGGGGAAGTGCTTTCCGTCAACAATCTGTCGGGGACGTTCCAGTGCCATGCGGACAGTTTGCTCACGGTCGTTGGCGGTTTACTCATGCAAGGCGCAATGATCGATTCCGATGTGGTTCATCGATACGAGGTTTAACATGTCTACTGATGTACTCATCTCGTCCTCTTCCGTCGCACGGGCGCGACTCACGAAAGGCGATCACACCATCCAGCTCGTCCTGTCGGTGGGAGACGAATTCACGGGTGGCAGGCTCGTCCGACTGGCACGCGGGGCGACCTTTTCCATCGAGGCCGCAGACGAGGCTGCCTCTCGACATAGCTTCGCTACCTGGGCGAGTGGGATCACCTGCGGTGCGCTTTACGCATTTAGAACGGTAGAAATCCCTCGCCAAGAAGTGCTGATCCGCGAATGCTCCGGCCGACTCGCGGCAGAGGACATGGAAGCCCTTGCCCAGGCGAGTGCGATGGCGATCTTTCGGCTGGCGAATCGCGAGATGATCGGGCTAGAGGGCTGGAAGTGCGAGGCCAGCATCGACCCGTCGATTCCATCCCCTTGACGAGTCCCGCGCACCTCACCGCCCGAACGTCCGGTAGAGCCGCAGATGCTGCTCGACATCCAGCGCCTCGGCACGGACAGAGCCTTCGATCCCCAGCTCGGGGAGGCGGGCGTCGGTTTTCGCGTCGGGGCGAAGACCCTCGACGCGAAGTGGACCTCGAACCAGAATCACCCCTTCCCACAGCGAGAACGGGTGATCCGGGCGCTCCAGGCCGAGGGGGGCGAAGCGGATCGATGACACCATTAATCGAAGCACGGACGTCTATGAGTAATCCCCCGGAGGTGATCGAGCAGGCGAAGCATACCCGCGCCCGTGCCGTGCCGTGGCGGCAAGGAAGAAGGAGAGGCGGACGGGAGGCTCTGCCCCCGGACGACTACCTTTAACGCCTCGAATCGCTACTCCCCTTCGTGGCGATCGACTGGGAGGGTTGCCGCGTAGGTGGACTGCGGGCCTGTGCGAAGATACGCTGAGAGAGACACTTGTTCCAGCACGGAGACCACCATGACATCCCTCACCTATACCGACCTCGCCCGCATGATCGACCACTCGCTCTTGCAGCCGACCATGACGGACGCGGACATGGAACGAGGTTGCCTCCTCGCGCGGGAGTATGGCGTCGCCAGCGTGTGCATCAAGCCGTATGCCGTGCCGATGGCCGTGCGCCTCCTCGCGGGGTCCGGGGTCGCGGTCGGGACCGTCGTCGGCTTCCCGCACGGCTCGCACACGACGGCCATCAAGGTGGCCGAGGCGAAAGCCGCGATGGCCGACGGGGCGACCGAACTCGACATGGTCGTCAACCTCGGCAAGGTGCTGGGCAAGGACTGGGCGTATGTCACGGACGACATCCGCGCCGTCGTCGAGGCCGCCCACGCGGGCAAGGCGATCGTCAAGGTGATCTTCGAGAACTGCTTCTTGCAGGCCGAACACAAGGAGGCGCTGTGCCGGATCTGCGCCGAGGTCGGGGCGGACTTCGTCAAGACCTCGACGGGCTACGGCGACAGCGGCGCGACGGACGAAGACCTGACGCTGATGCGACGCTGCTCGCCCCCGCAGGTCCAGGTGAAGGCCGCCGGCGGTGTCCGCACTTATGATCGCCTCCTCGCCGTCCGCGCGATGGGAATCACCCGCGTCGGTGCGACCGCGAC
>JANXSH010001365.1 GCA_025356615.1 Planctomycetia bacterium
GTTTGGCCTGGGAGTCCAAAAAGGAGACGACCTCGGGTGGGAGCGAGGAGAGCAAGTCCAGCGGTAGGGTCGGTGTGTTCATCTGGGGTTCATTTTAGGCGAGCCGGGGTCGCAGGACTACCCCTCCCGTGAACGCATACCGGGCAACTATCCCCTCAGCGTAACGCTAGCCCGCTTTAATGGCGGAACAGTCATGGCGACTGGCTCGGCGACTGTCTTGCCCGCGACCGTGACTCCGATAATCGGTTTTCAAGAAGGAGTCGTTGTCGGCCAAACCGGAGTCCTTGTCACCGAGTTCTCATACAACAACCCAACGACGACCAGCGGATTCGCTGCGCAAATCAATCCGGGCGACGGAAGCATTCCTGTAGCGGGGGTCGTTACAGCTCTTGGCAATGGTCTGTTCGGCGTGAGTCTGCCGCATGGTTACATCCATGCTGGGGTGGACACAGCCACAACTACGGTAATAAGCCCGCATGGAGCCATGACAAGCACAACGAGCGTGATCGAAGTGGGCGATCTCTTCGTCGGGATCGCCGGGTCGCTCACGGTAGCAACGTTCAATGTCGGCAACCCGGCGGCTCAAGCGAGTAGCTACACGGCTACGATCGCCTGGGGTGATGGCACCAGCGGCACCGGAACGGTTAGCGGCAACGGCGGCTTGCTGACGGTGGGAGGCAGCCACACTTACACAGTCGATAGCATTGACGCCCCGAACGGCGGGTATCAGGTTATCGTGACGTTGAGCAAGCCAGGCCAACCCAATTTGACTGCAATCAACCCGGTAGTCGTAACCCGGCCCTTGATGAGGGGACAGAGCGCGAACACGATCGAGAACTCAACTGGGATACTGAACAGCCAGACGATCGCCATTTTCGAAGTGCCAAACAATAGCGATACGGCGAGTGAGTTCGCGGCGATGATCAACTGGGGAGACGGCACATCCAGCTCAGGGACGATTAGTGGCAGCAACGGGCTATTCACAGTCGCAGGGGGGCACTCATATACCACTGCCGGTACCTACGTCATTCAAGTGAGCGTTGATCAGGCCTGGAACTTGCAACTGCTAGTTCTAATGACTGCCGGGATGGCGGCACAGAATGCGCCGACAAACCTCGGTCCTCCAAGAATTTACACCGGGAATCCATTACCTGTCAGAACAGGCCTGACACACGGTGCAATCTTCTTCCCTCTCAAGTGGAAGATCAGCGTGCCATCATCAGGTAATAAACCGAATTCAATAATCGGAAGCGTCGGGGGCCAGACACCTACGAAAAAAGGAGGAATCATTCTTCAAAGAGTGACAATGGTGATTACCTTGACTGGAACAACCCCTGCCTTCGCTAACACAGTAAAGGACGCATTTCCCGGATACACGATACTCGTCCAATCTGGAAATACTTTTACCTTGACGAATCAATACTGGGAAGCTTGGGTATTGCCGCCGGGGCAGACTAGCGTAGATGGAAATGGCTTTGGGGGCCTAATACCAAAACCCGTTCGCGTACTCATGGCAAAAACCGATTTGTTAGCCCCCACATCCCACAATGACGCTTTCTGGTCAGCAGGTTTCTCCGGTGCCAAGGCTGGCACGCTCACTATCACTGGTTCTGTGTATTATGTGGATGGTGCAACACTTAAGGACGTTGGTTTGGATGGAACGGCAAACCAAACTGCCAGCCCTGCTGGCACATTGCCTTCGCGGAATGCGCAAGTTTTGTACAATGGCCAATCGAATTCCTACGATTTAACGATGGGCCAATACATATCCGATCAGCAGAAAAATGCCCCCAATTCGATTTCGAATCAATACTTGCATGTGCTGAAAGTCAAATGGGATGAGAATGGATCAGAAAAAGGCAGTACTATTCCTAATCCAGACAAAAATGACAAATATGGACTTTGGTTCAAAGCTCCAAATCCGTGATGCACGATCAAATAGTGAACTGGACGTGTTGGACTCGCCTGCTCTTTCACCCAGGGCGAACGCATCAAGAAACCATCAATCCTTGAAAAACAAGTATCTGCATTATCAGCTAGTTGCCCTGATCGTTCCCATAACCATTTTGCCATCAAGCACTTATGATACTCATTCGTTCTACCCACTTTCTCCCCCGTCAAGGGTTGTAAGCCTCTTGAACTTAGTCGAAAAGTTGAGACGAACGGAGTGCCCCATGAACGCGGATGTCTTCCGAACGTATTCGATTACAAAGTGGGTTGCCGTCGCCGGTCTCACGTTGATCGCGTTTTCGATTTCGTTGGGAGCGGATCCGAATCTACGAGATACTCTGGAAGGGCATACGAGTTCAGTGCAGTCGGTAGCCTTCAGCCCAGACAGTAGGACGCTGGCTTCGGGGAGCCATGACAGAACGATCAAACTGTGGAACGTGAAGACGGGAAAAATTCTAGCAACACTGAAGGGCCACACCCTGCCGATCACCACCCTGTGCTTCAGCCCAGACGGCAAGACGCTCGCATCGGGCGGCAACGACGAGACGATCAGGCTGTGGAACGTGAAGACAGGCAAGGAAATGGCCACCCTCAAGGGTCACACGGATGAGGTGTTGTCCGTGTGCTTCAGCCCGGACGGCAAGACGCTCGCATCGGGGAGTTGGGACAAGACGATCAGGCTATGGGACGTGCAGACGGAAAAAGAGAAGGCCACCTTCGAGGGCCACACTAAATACGTCACATCGCTGTCGTTCAGTCCTGACGGCAAGACGCTTGCATCGGGTAGCAATGACCGGACGATAAGGCTCTGGGATGTGAAGACAGGCAAGGTCCAGGCTACTTTAGAGGGGCACACCGAAACAGTTATTTCCGTTTCCTTCAGCCCGGATGGCAAGACACTCGCTTCGGGAAGTTGGGACACGACGATCAAATTGTGGAACGTAAAGGAAAACAAAGAGCAGGCCACTCTCAAAAGCCATACTAAGCCAGTGTTCTCGGTGTGCTTTAGCCCGGATGGTAAGACACTCGCATCGGGGAGTGGGGACAAGACGATCAGACTGTGGGACACGAAGACAGGCAAAGCGTGGGCCGTTCTCGTCGGCCACTCAGATGCCGTGGTTTCAGTGGAGTTTCGACCTGACGGCAAGATGCTGGCCTCTGGGAGTGGAGACAACACGATTAAATTGTGGGCAGTGGTGAAAGCGAAGTAGGAGACAGCTCGATGCTCTTCGCAAGTAATGAATCGCCTGATCGAGCCGGACGCGGTTGCCCACTTCGCTGACGAACTTCAGCCCCTCCAGGATCTTCTCCTGCGTCTTGGCCCCGAAGCCCTTGAGCTTCGCCACCCGCCCCGATTCGTAGGCGAGTCGCAGTTTGTCGAGCTTGTCGAGCGTGTCGATCTCGAGCGACTCGTGGATCGCCCTGACCTTCTTCGGCCCCAGGCCGGGGATGCGCAGCATCTCGACCAGCCCGGCGGGGATCTCCGCCTCGAGCTCGTCGTAGAACGGCAGGCTGCCCGTCGTGGCGTAAATTGTGTAAATATGTATTTTCCAATTGATACGGCAGACTATTAGTTGCGTGCATTCAACACATGATCTATTTATATTAGTTTTAATGTGGAGGTGCCTAGCGTTTCAGATTTGCAACCTGTAGATTTTCTTATAGTCGAGCAACAATACTGTTTGAGCATGGCGGTAAACGATGAATTCAAAAATTTGCATTGCATCTATAATATCATTGATTTGCTTCGTAAATTCGCCAACATTTTTCGCGTCACCTATTGACTCGGAGCTTAATGAAATTGCTCAACAAGCGAAATTTCACCGCGTCCGAGTAGTCTGGAATACGGAAGTGATAGGTAATAAAAGCATTGGCAAATCAACATTGCTACGCCTCCTCGGTATTTGGTCTGGCGAAAAATTGTCAGATTCAGATCTCCGCCATTATCGTGACAAGCTAGCTAATCTAAAATGGGCAGGAATAAGCGGGACAATAAATATTGCTCCAGAGGAGCAATATAGCTGCTATTTCACAGTGACCGTGCATATTTGTGAGTCTTTCTACACGCCAGCCATAATGGCGATAGTTAATTGGCTTCTTCGACAGGATCTCCTTCGACTATAGCACTCCGCCTTCAGCTTGTCATAGAACGGCAGGCCACCCGTCGTCACGAGTGTCGTGATCTTCTCGCGCAGCGTCGCGCCGATGCCCAACACGTCCCCGAGTTTGCCCTGCCGTCAGCCACCCACAGATCATCCGATCGGTTGAATGACTCCTGTTCCTCCTGTATAATCGGGGTTTGCTTGCCCCCCAGGAGTGTTCGCGCATGGCCGTGCTTCTCATCGGGACTCTCGACACAAAGGGCGTCGAGGTCGCCTTCGTCCGCGACCTGCTCCGCCGGGGTGGGGTCGAGTGCCTCGTCCTCGACGCGGGCGTTCTGGGTGCGCCGCCGCATCCGGGGGACATCTCGCGCGAAGAGGTCTTCGTCGCCGCAGGCACGACCCTCGCCGCCGTGCGGTCGGCGGGGGATCGCGGGCGGGCGGTGACGGCGGCGGCGCGCGGTGCAGCGCTCCTCTGCCGAAGGTTGCACGCCGAGGGCCGGATCGATGGCGTCCTGGGGCTGGGTGGCTCTGCAGGGACGACGATCGCCACCGCCGCCATGCGCGAGTTGCCCCTCGGCGTGCCGAAGCTCATGGTCAGCACGATGGCCTCGGGGCAGGTTCGGCCTTACGTCGGCGTGCGCGACATCCTGATGCTGCACAGCGTCGTGGACTTGTCGGGGCTGAATCGCATCAGCCGGGTCGTCCTCACGAACGCGGCCCACGCGATGCTCGGGCTGGTCCGCGAGCGGGTGCCCGTCGCCTCCGCCGAGGATCGTCCGATCCTGGCGGCGACGATGTTCGGCGTGACGACCCCCTGCGTCGAGGTCGCGCGGGTCGCGTGCGAACGGGCCGGGTTCGAGGTGCTGGTCTTCCACGCGACCGGCAGCGGAGGGCAGACGATGGAGTCGCTCATCGCCGATGGCGTCGTCGCCGGCGTCCTCGACGTGACGACGACCGAGTTGGCCGACGAACTCGTGGGCGGCACCCTGTCGGCGGGGCCGGACCGGCTCACGGCGGCGGCGGCGCGGGGCATCCCGCAGGTGATCGGCCTGGGCGCGCTGGACATGGTCAACTTCGGCTCGCCGGAAACGGTGCCGGAGAAGTTCCGTCTCCGACGATTCCACCAGCACAACTCCACGGTCACGCTGATGCGGACGACCCCCCCGGAGAACGACCGCCTCGGCAAGGAGGTCGCCCTCAAGGCGAGCGCGGCGAAGGGGCCGACGACGGTGTACGTCCCGCTGCGCGGCGTGTCGGCTCTGGACAAAGAGGGCCAGCCGTTCTGGTGGGTCGAGGCGGATCAGGCGCTGTTCCAGAGCCTGCGCGACTGGATGAGTCCACACGTCCGGTTGGTGGAACTGGACCTGCACATCAACGACCCCGAGTTCGCCGAGGCGATGGCGCGGGGCCTGCTGGAGGCGATGAACGCATTGGAAGCGAGGGAGGGAAGATGAGGTCCGTCGCTCACCAGTAGTTTCGAGGATCACCGTTGGTCGCTGATTAGACCCCACCCCCCAGCCCCCTCCCCTAAAAGGGAGGGGGAGCAAGACCGGCCCGTGGGAGACCTCACGCCCTCAGACACGCCTCCGGCTCCCCCTCCCTGTTAGGGGAGGGGGCTGGGGGGTGGGGTCTAATCAGCGACCAACGGTGATCCT
>JANXSH010000015.1 GCA_025356615.1 Planctomycetia bacterium
AGTCCCCCGGCGGCAGGATCATGCGGCGCTGCTCGCCCGCGTGCCACTGCACCACCTCGTCCGGCTTGTCGGCGCGCGCGACCTCCCAGCGCCACGGCACCGGGAGACCGGCCGGCACTTGCAGTTGAATGCCGCTGCCCAAACGGGCCACAGTCGTGTCTCCCGCGCGAACCCGAAACGGCGCGGGCCAGGCGAGATGCCCGCTGTTCCTATCCAACGTGGTCGGCCGCAGGGCGATCCGGTAGTCCCCCGGCGGCAGGATCATGCGGCGGTGGTCGCCCGCGTGCCACTGCACCACCTCGTCCGGCTTGTCGGCGCGCGCGACCTCCCAGCGCCACGGGGACTCGGCCGCCGCCAACTCGATGCCGCTGTCGAGATTCAGCACATGGTGTTCATCTTCCCGAACCTGGAGCCGTTTGGGCCAGAGGAGACGCTGACTCCCCCAGTCCAGTGTCGTGGGCCGGAACGCCACGAGGTACTCGCCGGGGGGCACCAGCATCACCGGGCGTGTGCCGTGGGTCCACTGCACGACCTCGTCGGGCTTGTCCGCCTTCACGACCTCCCAGCGCCACGGCACCTCGAAACCGGCCGGCAACGCGATCTCGACCGCAGTGCGGAGATGGAGCCGCTCCTTGCGGCCCGCCTGGATCGTGAAGACGCGCGGGAAGATGACCTCCTGGCCCTCTTCCAGATGACGTGTCAAGGCGATGCGATACCTCCCCGCCGGTAACTCCCGAGACAGCTGCCCGCGCACCATCTTTGCCACCTCCTTCCCGCTGTCCGCGTCGAGGAAGCGGACGAAGTACGCCGGGCTGTCCTCATCCGTCAAGCGGATGGCGAACGGCTCCATGCCGTCGTCGCGCGCCGCAATGGCGGGCGGCTTCGGAACGGTGAAACTGACCGTGCGGGTGTCGTTCGTGGGATCGAAGTCCTTCCCATTGTGGCGGACGACCAGGGAATAGTGCGCGTGGCCGAGGTACGGGAAGCGTACCTGCACTTCGCGGCACGTCAGCGGTGCCAGCGGCTCCTTCACGTCGATCGTGCCCAGGGGCTTCACCTCGCCCTTGCCGGGGGCGGGCGGCACTCCGTGGAAGACCTCGACGCGGATCCCCTCCGCCGACACCTCTCCCAGGTTGGCCAGCAAGAGCGGCACCGTCACGATCTCACCTTCTTTCGGTGCCGCCGGGAGGGGAGCCGGCACGGCAAAGAGGCCGACATCGGCCCGGCCGTGGTTCACGTCGTCCGTCTCGGCGGAGACCAGGGCGTCCGCCTCGCGCTGGTCGGCGGCTACGACGTGTCGCTCGCGGAAGGCGTGTCGCACCTGGAGGCGGAAGTCAGCCGCACTGTTGTAGTGTGCCTGTTGCATGTGGCGTGTGCGCAGGCCGATCACGTTGCGCGGCAGGCCGCCCTCGTCCACGCGCAGCACCGCCGGATCGAAGGGGACGAGGTAGGTTCCCTCCGGGATAACGTCTTTCTGGCGCAGGAGTTCCCGTCCGTTGAGGAGGACGGACAGTTCGTGGGGCCGATAGCTCGCACGATCGGTCTTGAGCTGAAAGTTGACCTGGAGCCAGGCGGCGACGCCTGAGGGGAAGTGCGTCAACAGGCGGCGCGGTTCAGCCGTGGCACCCCCAGGCACGATCACTCGGAACCGTCGCAGCGCTGACCCGGTTAGATACCGGATCTCCCCCGCGCCCGTCGCTAGCCGCTGCGTCCGGGCCACCGTCTGGTTCTTTTGCAGGTCGCCGTAGTATTCAACCGCCACACCTCCGTCCGGGTGGGGGCTTAGCGACGGGTACTCGGCGTACTGGTCCTCCGGCGACACGGCCGCCGGGGCGGTCCACGTCTTGCCGCCATCGCCGCTCTCGACGCGCATGACGCGCGACTTCCCGGACGGCCCGGCGCGGAACGCCGCGTGTAGCTTTTGCCCCCGAATCAGCAGGTCCGCCTCGCCGGCGTCCACGGCGGCGGGACTGAGGCGCGTCACGGATTCGACCGAGGTGCCGCCGTCGCGGCTGATCGCGTAATGCACCTCTGTGCCTTCGCCGTTCGCAGACGGTGCTTGAAAAACGAGGTGCAGCATGCCGTCGGGTCCGACGCGCGGGATAGGCCGCGACGCGCCCGCCGGCATCCCTCTGGGCGACACGGCAGGCCCGAAGACGCCCTTGTCGTTGCTCCGCGTTACCATCACCCGCGCGGCTTTCCCCTCCCCCTGTTGCCAGACGAGCGTGATGCCTCCATCGGGGCGAAGGACGGCCACCGGGTCGTAGTTGCCCACACCGTCGTTCGCTTCGGCACCGGGAACCGTGATCGCCTTCGACCACGAACCGAAGCCCGGCGCGCTGATGCGGTAGACGAGCGACGCCGGCCCGTCGCGCTTCTGGGCCGTTTCCCAGACGACGAGCGCCCGCAGGTCCGGGGTGGCGAGTGCGGCCGGCCACTGCCCGAACCCCTCCGCGTCCGACAGGGCCAGCGCCTGCGTCAGCGCCTTCTGGCCGAAGCCGTCCCAGACCCGGACGAGGATCTGCCGGCCCCGGCCCGCCGCGTGCCGGTCGCTGTGCCACGCCTGGACGATGACGCGCGATCCCGCCGGCCCGCCGGCAAATGCCAGCATTGCCTCGGGCTGGTTGTCCTCGAGGATGCGGGATCGGTAGGTGAGGTAGGCCGCGCGTACCTCGCGCCCACGCGGGCCGTGCTGTTGGCCGCCTTCAGGCGGGTAAGCGACCCCAGAGGCATCGCCGGCGCGCCCAGGGTCTCCGGCACTCATGCCGCCGGAGGACTGCACCGAGGGGTCGATCCCCGTCTTCGGGTCGCCGCTGGAGGACAAGCCCAGGGGCGGCAGCGAACCGTGCGAATGGCCCGCCGAGGTGACGGACGGCGTCACGACCCCGTCCGGCATCTTGCCGAAGACGGTGTGAAAGGTGACGGGGCCGATTCGCCCCCACTGCCAGCCCACGTTGCCGTCCTTGTAGTCGGGATTGTTCGGGTTCCACGGCGTCATCGGCCCGCCGAAGAGGCCGCCCCCGTCTCCCGCATCGCCCCGGCCGGGAGGAGTCGCCGACCCGCTGCCGGGTCCGCCGATGGGCGTGTTGGTGTTGGGGTTGTTCGTGCAATACTTCCCGGCCGCCGAGTCACTCGTCGTCGTAAAGCTGGTGGCCACGAAGACGCGCTTGCCGGGCGGAAGATCGATGCGGAGGGGAACCTCTTTCTGTTGCCCTGCGCCGCCGACGATGAAGTTCCCTTCCAGTTTCGTGAACTCCGCGCTCAGGCGTGGTAGTGCCATGAAGCGCAACTCGCCGCCGGGGGCGAGGTGGGCGTGAGACACCCCCGGCTGGAAAGTCATCTTCCCCTCCAGTCCCTTGCCGGCCGTCACACGCAGGTCGGTCAGCGCGTCGCCTTCGTTCACGAGGATGACCTGCCGCCCCAGCGTACCAGGGTCGATCGGGCCGAGCGTCGCCTTCACCGCGAACTTCGGCAACGGCACGAATACGGTGAGTGGCGCGACGGCGATGACCTGGCCACTGTCGGCGTCTCTGAGTCCGAGGTGGGTCGGATAGCTGCGCCGCGTGGCGTCCTGGGCGAACAGGTAAACGTCCAACTCCGCCTTGCCCCCGGCAGGCACGGCGAGCGGCCGTCCCGAACCGCCCGCGCCCACGACCCCGCCGAGCAGCCCATCTCCCAGCCGGCCGATTTCCGCCGTGACGCGAACCGGAGCCTTCCCCCGGTTCTCGACGCCGATCCGCAGCCGTTGTTCGTAGTCGCGCGCGATTGTGAAGGTCAGGTCACTCTCCACGAAGCCGACCGCGCCTCCCGCCCACGCCTTCGTCAGCCGCCGTTTCTGCCCTTCGGCCACTTTGTCGTCGAGTACGACACGCACTTCGACCGGCAGCGATGCGGCGGCGGAAGGCTGTTCCTTCCGCTCTCCTTCCTCCTTTTTCGGCTCCTCGATCTCCGGCTCTTCCGCCGGCTGCACGGTGGACTTGGAGCCACACCCGCCGGACAGTACGATCGCGCCGACGAACCCCAGAAGGGGCCAGTAACGGCGCATGAAGAAGACCGTAACCATGGAAAGAGCCTCCAGCGATCCTGTCGAGCCTCTCTTCTACCTTGACACCATATCCCGGTCGGAAGTCTTTTGCGAACGCCGCCGGGAAAACGCGGCAGACCGCTCGATGAAGTGGCACCCGTTGTCTCCCCAGCCGAAGGGAGCTGACACGACGATCTCAGGGCGGAACCGCAGGCCGTTCTCTCCGGCTCGTCTTGTTCAGGCCCATCGATGACTACAACGGATCTGCGTCCCAGCCCGTTAGCCAGTCGGGGACAGCTTTTGTCGGCTTCACCGCATTCTTGGACACAGCACCGATCGACCTGGTTGTTGGAGTTGCGACGACGAACGGCACGGGTGTCACGACCGGATCTTGGTGGTTCGCAGGACTGCCGGCACCGATTCGGCCGAAGGACATGCCGTCCATGTTCGCCAGGGTGAAGAAGGCATCCAACGCCTGGGTAGACGCGGCCCCCACCTTGGCGGATGTCTGAGCGCTCAGGGGAACTGTTCCCGAAGCCGGCACAGGGGACGTTCCCCCGTGGAAGTAAGCCGAGATCAGGTTCGTCGGGCGGTTCTCGGCGGTGTTGTTCAACGGGTCGCCATCGAGCAGTTTCCCCGTCGAGTCGAACCCCGGAACGTCGATCTGCAATCGGTACACCGGGATATCCGCGTTGCTCAACCCCGGAGGGATCGTGCTGGGCGGGGTGAACGAGGATCCCGACAACGTTTGCCAGGTCACGGTGGGACCGTTCACCGGAGACCACCCGCCGGGGGGCGGGGGTGGGGCGTTCCAGACCTGGTCGAGGGTGAGCGTGAACTGCTGGTTCGGTGCCAGGGAGGTGAACGCCTGCGAGGCAGAGACCTGGTTGTTCCGGTAGAGAGTCGCGGTGCCCGGCCCCTGGTAGGCATCGACGCCGATGTTCCGCACGGTTGCAATAACCCGGAAATGCACCGAGTTGGCCATGGTCGGTGCCAGCAGCTGGAAGTCGATTTTCGTGGCCGGGTCCGGCGCGTGGTTGGCGACCTTCAGGACGTAGCCACCGGCGGATGCTGCGTTCGCCCCACCGACCACGACGTAATACTGCTTCGGTGCGGGGATCGACGTGGTGCCTCCCGTGTGGATGCCTCCACCCAGGCTCCCAGGCACCTTGCCCTTTAGTTCGCCGAAGTTATAGCTCACACCGTGGACGCCGGCAGCCAGGGAGATGGCGCTGAAGGTGTCGTTGCCTGTGATGCCGCCCTGGGTGCCGATGGTATCCTTGCCGTCGGGGTAGCGCGAGGGCTGCGTCTCGGTGATGGTGTAGGTGCCGTGCCGCAGGCCGGTGAAGGCGTAGTAGCCGTTGCTGTCGGTCATCACGGACACGGCGGAGATGCTGCCCCGATCGTTGCTCCCCGTGAGGGTGACGGTGGTGCCAGCGATCGGCGCCTCGGTCCCCTGGAACAGGCCATCGTGGTTGGCGTCCACATACACATGGCCCGACAGGCTCGCGCTGGCAACCGGCAAGGCGATCACGCTGTTGTGATCGTTGGCGGCGCGGTCGTTGTCGAACTGTACCAGCGCACCCGTGCTGTCGAAGACCATGAGAACCGGGTCGAGCGTGCCGGTCGCTCGAGCGCTGATGTAAAATGTCTCGTCCGTGGAAGCGGGCGACACGCGATACACCTGATAGTCGCCGGGGCCATTGATCGCGCTGTTTACCAATCCCCCAACCGCGATAGGCGGCACGATGATGTGGGCTGGTCCGCTGCTGGGATCGACGGACTTCGCGTCCGCGACATGAGCTTGTCCGTCGAACGTCCGGAAGCCGAGCACGGTTTGCAAGTAGGTGTACGAGTTCTGCAAGGTGATCAGTCCGCCCGCCGGTCCCACCGGTTGGCCGCTCACGTCATGAACGTAGGGCTTCCCGCCCCCTGGGTTGTTCCAGTTGGTAATGTTGAAGGTCTGGTTCGCAAGGAACTGGTTCCTGTCCGTGTAGCTCATGATGTCGGGCACCGTCCCGGCGCCCAGACCCAGGCCGTCGGCCAGGCCGTCGGTTCGGATGTGCGCCAGCCCGAAGGTGTGGCCCGCCTCGTGGGTGATGACCTGACTCAGTGAAAGGGCTGATTCGCCCTCCCCATGCCGATCCACGAAGGCGATGTCGAACGGATCGCTGTTGGGCTTGTGGTAGGGGAGGAACGACGACGAGTCGTAGCCGTTGCCCAAGGCGAAGTGCCGGCCGGCGACATCGGAAAAAGGCCCTGGGGTCATACCGTCCGCGCCTGCGACATCCGTGTCGTGGCCGACGAAGATCGTCGTGTTGCCGCTGTGCCGATCGAAGTTGCCATCGTTCAGGATGCGCCGCACCTGCACATTAAAGGGGGCGTAGACCTCGGACACTCGGAACAAGATGTCCTGAATGTCCTGGTCGCGCCTGGGCTGGTCGATTCCATTGACGCTCTCGAAGCGCGAGATGTTGTTATGAATCTGGTCCAGGTTATCGAACAGTCCGGCCACCTGGGCGGGCAAGCTATTGCTGGTGGAGTCGCTGGCGATGACCGCGTGTTCCGCCTCCTTCAGGGCGGCGTCGTAGTGATACCAGCCATCGAAATTGAGCCAGAGGATGGTCGGGGCCTGGTGAGGCTGCGACCAGTACATCTTCGCCACACTGGTCTGGTCCAGGATTGGGCTAGGATGCCCGCCGGTCCCGCCACCATCCGGAGGAAGATGGACGCCGGAGGGTAGGCCGCCTGGTGTAGTACCCTGCGCGGACTGCATCGCCATGACAGTCGAAATCACGGTGGGGTGTGCCTGGATGAGGGGGGCGCTGCTCAGGGCGCTTTTTGTTCCAGGGAGAAGCCCTCCGAGGGACTGAACGGCCAGATCGCCGCACATCAGCAGACGGTCCTCCAGCGCCTCCACTCGAGGCCGAAAGGATGGCTTGCGGTCCCCACTCCGCTTCGACGGAAGGTTCAGGACCCGGTTGAATAGACGAAACATGAGAGACTCCTCCGCTGCCAGGCAGCGTTCAGGTCATTCCTTGGATCTGTTGGTGGGTGCCAGAAGCGAAGCCGCATAGCCACCATAACAACGCTGATCGTCCACGGGCACCCTCGGCGTTCCGATCGAGACCGATGAACGTCGATGATGCCTTCGCCTCTCACCTCCACCTACGCGGTGCGGCGTCGGCTGTGACGGGAGAACGGCAATACCCGGTGAGGAGGGAAGAGATTATCCGGGGGGATTACTACTTGCGAAATGTTACCTACCTCGCCCGATCTCAGGCTCCGGCGGTAGGCTACCGGGATCTCCGACCCTGGCCCCACATCTTACCTCGTGACCGCGCCCTAACTCAACTCGTCGATCGGCTTGCCCGAGGGCAGCACCACAATCGGCCGGCCCGATAGGTTGAGGTACTGCGCATCGACATCGATGCCGAGGTGCTTGTACATCGTCGCCAGCACGTCTTGCGGCGACTTGGGGTTGGTCTTGGGGAACGCGCCCTTGGCGTCGGATTCGCCGATGACTCGGCCACCCTTGACCGGGCCACCCGCGAGGGCGGCGCTGAAGACGTTGGGGTAGTGGTCGCGGCCCGCGTCGTTGTTGACGCGCGGCGTGCGGCCGAATTCGCCCCAGGCGATGACCATCGTCGATTCGAGCAGGCCGCGCGCGTCGAGGTCTTCGATAAGCGCGGAATAGGCGCGGTCGAAGCGCGGGAGGAAGCCGAGTTTGAGCGACTCGAAGCCCTTGACGTGCGTGTCCCACCAGCGCAGATCGACCGTGACGAGGCGGACGCCCGCCTCGACGAGTCGGCGGGCGAGCAAGATACGCTGGCTCCACGCGGGGGCACCGCAGCGGTTCGCTGCCTTGGGGTCGAACGCCGGTTGGAAGCCGTAGCGCTCGCGGATCTTGCCCGGCTCGCGGTCGAGGTCGAAGGCGTCGCGCGCAGCCTTCGAGGTGAGGATGGTCCACGCCTTCTTGCCGAAGCGGTCGAGCGCCTCGAACTGGCCCGAGGTGTCGAGGTCGCGTTTCATCGAGTCGAAGTTGGTCAGCAGCGACTTGCGGTCGCCGAGGCGATCGAGCGACACGCCGGAAGCCATCTCGAAGTTCGGCACGCGGAACGGGCCGAGGTTCGCGGGGTCGGCCATCGTCTCGAACGGCTTGTGGGCGACGCCGAGGTACGCCGAGTTGGTGCCCGGCACCATCTTCGGGATCATGACGTAGGCCGGCAGTTGCGGCGTCTTCTCGCCGAGTTGGCGCGACACGATCGAGCCGCAACTCGGGTGGGCGTTCTCGTCGGGCTGTAGCCCTGCGGGGTAGCCGGTGAAGCAAATCTGATCGCCGGTGCTGTGCCCTGCGTCTTCGTGGTGCAGACTGCGGATGATGGACCACTTGTCCATGAGCTTACCGGACATCGGCAGCATGTCCGACAGTTGGATGCCCTTCACGTTCGTCGAGGACACGCCGAACTCGCCGCGGAACTCGACCGGGGCCGACGGCTTGGGATCCCACATGTCCATGTGGCTCGGCCCGCCGCGCATCCACAGGATGATGACCGAAGGCTCCCGCCCGCCCTTGGTGGAATGCACCGGCGTCCGGGCTTCGGCGCGGAACAGGTCGGCCATGCCAAGCCCCGCCATGCCGAGCATGCCCGCGCGGAGGAAGCTCCGCCGATCGGGTCGCAGCGAATCGTGGAAGTCCCGGCAACCGACCCGATCGCCCCCCCAGTGGCTCATCGGCGTCTCCTGTGCGAGGTCCGTCGTGCCGGGCGAGGAAGCCCGGCGGTAGGGTGTAGCAAAGATATCTTACGCCGGAATCCCTCGGAGGGGCAAGGAGAATTCGCGCCGAATCGATCGGGGGGCGAAGCCCAGCGGTTGCAACCGCTGGGCTTGGTGCTTGACAATGCTCCTCATGCCATGATCGCGCGGATCGCTTTGCCGTGGTCGATGTCCAGGCGCTTCCGTCCCGGTATCTCCAGCTTGCGCGAGTCGAGGCCGAGCAACTCGAGGACGGTCGCGTGGATGTCGGTGACGTAGTGCCGATTCTCGGAGGCGTGGAAGCCGATCTCGTCCGTCGCGCCATGCACCACGCCGCCCTTGATGCCGCCCCCCGCCATCCACACACTGAAGCCGTAGATGTGGTGGTCCCGGCCGTCGCTCCCCTGCGTGCCGGGCGTTCGCCCGAACTCACTCGCGAACAGGACGATGGTCTCGTCGAGCAATCCCCGGCGCTTCAAATCCTCGAGTAGCCCGGCGATCGGCTTGTCCACCTGACCGGCGTTGTTCATGTGGTTGGCGCGTAGCCCGCCGTGGGCGTCCCACGCACCGGCACCGCCCGCGCCGTGCTGGACCTGGATGAAGCGCACCCCCTTTTCGACGAACCGCCGGGCCGCGAGTAGTTGCATGCCGAAGTCTCTCGTTCGCGGCTCGTCGATGCCGTACAGCTTCTTCGTCGCCGCCGACTCGTCGTCGAACTTCAGCGCTTCGGGGACTGAGGTCTGCATACGGAACGCCAGCTCATACGCCTTGATCCGTGCGGTCAGGGCCTTATCGTCTGGGTACTCGACGGCCTTGAGCTTGTTGAGCCGGTCTACAAGGTCGAAGTTGATCGCCTGCTCTTTCTTGCTCAGACTCTTCTCGGGCGCTCCGTAGTCGAGCGGATTCTTCGGGTCGATACGCAGGGGCACCGCGTCGTGTTGCGGCCCGAGGTAGTGGCCGTCCTTCGCGTTCCAATACTCGCGCTTGCCCATCGAAATGAACTGCGGCAGGTTCTTGTTGAGCGTGCCGAGGCCGTAATGCACCCACGCCCCCAGCGTCGGGTATTCGCCGTCGAGCATGTGCCGACCCGAGTGGAACTGTGTCTGCGCGCCGTGATTGTCGTCGGTCGTATACATCGACCGCACGAAGGCGATGTCTTCGCTGCGCGCGCCGATGTGGGGGAACCAGTCGCTGACCTCGATGCCGGCCTTGCCGCGTTTTTTGAAGCCGACCTGGTTGGCGAGGATGCGATTGCGCTGCTGCCCGTTGGCGTCGTTGACGACGACGACGCGGGCGAGTTTCAACTTCTCGGGGTCTTGCGTCCCCTTGAAGGGCGTCTCCTCGATCGTCTTGCCCGCATACTTCGTCAGCATCGGCTTGGGGTCGAACGACTCCATATGACTGACGCCGCCGTTCATGAACAGCCA
>JANXSH010000056.1 GCA_025356615.1 Planctomycetia bacterium
CATCCCCACCCTCGTAGTCGTCCCGCAAACCGCCCCTTAACTTCGAGGCATTGTGCGTAAGCACGCCGGTGCAGGCTCGGGCCGGAAGGTCGACCATCGATCACGTCCCCGGCGAGGCGACGATCCGGTCCCGGCCTGCACCGGCGTGGTTACGCATCGCCGCTCCGGTAGCCTAGCCGCCCCGTGGATCGCAGATCGCCCGAACGCGCAACTTCGAAACTGGCGCGTCGGGCTAAGTTCTCCGCTCGTATGCCCCTCCCGGAAGTTTTGCCAGACCCCCAACTTCGCCCCGAACGATGTTCCCTCGAGAGTAGGTCCGGTTGGAAACCGGCGCAAGTGATGATGAGACGTTTTGCCGGATCACCCCTCGTACAACTCCACCGCCCGGCCATCAGGGTCGCGGACGATCGCTCGGTTGCCCCACGCCGTCGGCTTCGGCTTGCTCAGTATGGTCGCTCCGTCGGCCTCGAGCGAGAGGATCGTCTCGGAGAGATCCGTCACGCTGAACCCGAGGCGGAGGGTGCGGTCAACGATCGACCCTTCAACCTCGAGAGGGTAGAGTTCGAGGATAGCGTCGCCGATCCAGCCCGCGAAGTGAAGTGGGCCTGAGCCGTGTCGTTCCTCGGCGAAGTCGATCCCGATAACCTGATAAAACCTTCGCAGCCTGTTCAGGTCGGGAGTGCGGAGGACCAGCAGTTTCAGGGACGAGACGCTCATCTCTCGTACTCCGCGCCGGACATCAGTTTCCGGTGGAGTTGGCACCGGCAGATGCTATCCCGGCATTCGCCTCGAAGGGCGATTCCCTCGATCGAACCGTATCCGGCGGGACGATCACTCCATTCGCGAGAAGCAAAGCGAAAGCCCGCCGAGACATCGATTCGAGGTCCACATAGACCTCTTCCGGCCCCTCGCCATAGCCCCCCTCGGAACCCGAACTGACTCCGAACCCACGATCCGAACGCCATTCGATGGACAAAACATGGCCTTCGCATTCGATGTCGAGAAACCAGCGACCGCCCGGCGTCTCCACCGGATCGAGAGTCGTTCGGGCCGAGGGGAACCTTTGGAGAATTCGTTGCTCGAGTGACTGGATCGGATTCATAGCTGGGATACCTCCATGCCGTCTGCGCCGGCTTTCGTGAAGATTATTTTGCACGTTGGAGCCGTAAGCTGGATCTCGATGGACCCGTTCTCGCCGATCAAGGTGTTGTGGGCACGACTTCGGAATCGCTTGATGGCTGGACGGCCAGGGACATCGCGCACACTATCTGGCTGGGGAGGGTACATTCGCCCATCCGTTTGCCAACTATCGGGATCGTAGGGTATTGAAGTCAAAGTATCCTCGACCTCGTTTAGGATGGTCCGAAGCTACTCGTAAGCCTCGTCGAACGTCATGGCTGATGGGGCTTTGTAACGTAACTCTGAAATGAAACGTAACTCGCCATCTTGTAACGAAACTCGGTAGGCGGGCGAGAGTCAGGCTTTCCGTTTCTTCGACGCGCCCGGAACCTCCCGCGTGACCGGCTCGGCAACCTCCGTCGGCACGATGCCGCCCAGCATTTGCGCGACGGCCGCGTCTACCCTCGCCACGGCCTCATTCTCCAGCCGATCCGCCAACATGCGCAGTCGGCTCGCCTCGACCACCATTTCGGAGATCGCGACCTCCGCCGCCAGCGTCAGGCGGGGGAGGGGGAATCGGCCGAGGTCGTCGGGCGCGATCTCCGGCACGGAAGTCCCGGACGCGCAGCGAAGGACCAGGGGGCGACCGAGGGTCGGGTGGTTCAAGACCGTGTGCAGGTAGCCAGCGGGCGGGGCGTCCTTCGCGGCGGACGGCACGATGCGCATGACGTGGTTGGAGATCACCTTGTTTTCGTGCCAGGAGTCGGCCAACTGGACGTTCCCGTTGATGCCGTACAACTGTCCCGAGCAGGCCATGAGCAGCCAGCCGCGCCGGACGAAATACTTCTCGAGGCGGAGGCGGCGTCCGTCGCCCTCGCCGTGCGCGGGGATGTGCTTCACGACCTTCGGGTTGATCTTGAAGATGTCCTCGCTGTCGAGGTAGGGCGTGCCTTCCCGCGTGTAGATGTGCTTGAATCGCGGCACGCCGAACAGTCGGTCCACGGCCGACGAGAGCGGTTGGAACGGCCGATTGCTCCTCTTCAATGCGGCGTGCGCGGTCTGGGCCGCCGGGTTGTGGAAGTAGCCGTCGAGTCGGCGGCGGTCGGAAAGTTCCGAGGAGGGGACCGAGTAGCCCGCCTCGTCCGGCGATTCCGCCGGTTGCACCCCCAGTTCGGCGGCGTACCTGGATTCGGCCGCGCGAATCAGCCGGTAGGCTTCGTCCCGGTGCGAGAACGCATCCTTGATGCCGCCGCCCAACGTGCGGCGCGATTTCGCGGCGGGCCAGGGGACGGGCAGACCGAACAGGTGTTCCGGCTCAATGTGCTTGATGATGCTGCCGTATTGACTGGACCGCAGCATCCAGTAACCGTACCGCCCTCTGAGGAAGGCGTAGAGGTATTCGGCGTCGGCGTCGGCGTTGACCCGCAATCTGAGGAGGTCGTGCGACACGATAGCGCCTTGGTGGGTGGCGTGACTCATCGTCACGTCCCCGACGTTGTCCGTCCCCGAGCAGGCGACCAGAACCCATCCGGGTTCGACGAGCCGCTCGGTCATGTCTCGCGTGTGGGAGGGGGCGAGCCATTTCCTCGGAACGGGGCTGAGGTCGAAGAGTTGCGTCGCCGTGAAGAAGGGGACGCCGTGCGCCGCGCCCACCTGAATGCCCTTCAACCGCCCAGGCATCCAGATGCGGGCCAGCGTGGAGAGCCGGGCGAAAGGGGTCTGGCCCCGCTCGATGGCGTGCTGGATGGCGTAGCCGCCGGTGAGGTACGCCTCCCCCTCCATCCTGCGATCCCCCTTCGCCAGGTCGCTCACGGGCAGGGAGGCGCAGACGACGGGGATTCGGCCCGCTTCGGGCGGGATTTTGGCGAGGTCGCTCATAGCTGCCCTTTCAGCCACTCACGGAAGCGGGCGGCGATTTCTTCGGTGTTGTCGTCGGGAACCTTGACGCTGCTTTCCACGTCGCGGTACATCGTGACGCCGTCGCGGACCTCGCGGACGCGCTCCTTCTTCTGCCTCGTCACGACCCCGCCCGTCTCGTCGCGCACATAGGTTCTGCCGCCGCGCTTGTCGTGGCCGATGTGGTTCGCCAGCGCCATGAAGACGTTGTAGTCCTGCTTCTTCCCGGCGGCGTCCTCCAATTCGATCTGCTTGGCGGTCTTCCGCCGCAGGACGAGGATGCTGGTCTGGGTGTTGTTCTTCGGCTGGAAGGTGTCGGGGTGGAGGTCGATGCTCGCCACGACGGTCGTGTGCCGCAAGATCCACTCGCGCACGAACGCCAGTCCGGGAGCGCCCAGGATGGCGTCCGGCAGGACGATGGCGAGAACGCCCGTCCCCGGCTTCAGGAGTTGGACGCACCGCTCGACGAAGAGGACTTCCGGCGACTGCGACCTGAGCAGCGTTCGCGGCTCCCGGATCGAGTACGAGTCGCTCGCCTCGTCGTAGTTCCAGGCGCAGGCGAGGTCGTACTGCTCGAGGATCGCCGGGTCGTCGATGGGGATCTTGGAGCCGAACGGCGGATTAGTGAACACGATGTCGGCGGAGCCGAGGAGGTCGCGCTCTCGCAAATCCTTGCCCCAGGTGACGGGCCGGGCGAGCGAGTGGCCCTGGTACAAGCCCCCCGCGCCGTCGTTGTTCATCACCATGTTCATCTTCGCGGCTTTGACGAGGTTCGGGTTGATGTCGATGCCGCTGACGTGCGTGGTGGCGTACTCCTGGATCTTCCGCAGCAACTCGGTGGTCTCCCGCTCCGTCGGCGCATCCGCCTTCTTCCACTTCTTCCTCTCGGACGCGCGGATCTTCTCGAGGACGTGGTTTATCGCGGTCGTCAGGAATCCGCCCGTGCCGCACGCGGGGTCGATGATGGTATGCTTCGGCTCGGGGTCGAGCATGAGGACGGCCATCTTGCAGACGTTGCGCGGCGTGAAGAATTCGCCACGGTCGCCGCGCAGGTTGGAGCCGACGATCTCCTCGTAGGCTTTGCCCTTCACGTCGATCTCGCTGTCCAGCAGCGAGTACGACTGGAGTTGCGATGTCAGGTACGCTAGTACGCGCGGTTCGAGTTCGATGGCGTCGTTCTGCTTGAAGATGCTTGAGTATTTCGCCAGCACTTCGGCGAACAGCTTGTCGATGCGGGCCTTCACCTTCATTTGCCCGTTGAGACTCTGCCGCTCCTGAGTCGTGGCGTAGAAGGTCAACTCGTCGGCCCGCTCGTCGGTGATCTTGCAGAAGATCAGCTTGAGCAACTCCCAGAACGCCTCCGGCTTCTGCAACCCCTGGTTGCCGGCGATGTAGTTGTGGCACCGCCTGAACGTGAAGAGTAGTACGTCGCTTGTGGCGGCCTTGAGCGCGGCGAGGGTGGGCCTCTCGGCGTCCTCAAGCGACTTCCCCTTCGCCGGCAGGTCGAGGATTTCGACGTACTCGAACTTGCCGTTGACCGTCACTTTTCGCAGGCAGACCCGCTCGACGCTGTTCGTCCACATGCCGTACTCTGCGTTGAGGCAGGCGTTCATGTAGCTCTTGAGTTGATCGACCCCGTCGTCCTTGTTGTTGACGAGGACTTCCTCGCCCT
>JANXSH010000067.1 GCA_025356615.1 Planctomycetia bacterium
CCCGCCGGGGACCGCAACGGCGACCTCGCCATCGTCTCGTACAACCTCGCCGACCTCTACCTCCGCCAGGCACCGGCCACGGCAGATGACGCCGTGACGGCCGGCAAGCTCGAGGAGAAGGTCAAGGGCGCGGCGGAGATGCTCGAGGCGTTCATCTCGGCGGCACCGGACAGCCCGGTTTCCCCCGACGCGCTGCTGAAGCTCGGCTACTGCCTCCAACGGCTGGCGAAGATCCAGGTCGTACCCGCCGAACAGCAGAAATCCCTCGCCGACGCGCGGGCGGCTTACGAGAAGATCCAGCAGAAGTTCGCCAAGGATACCGCCTTCGCCCAGGCGACGTTCGAGCGCGCCAAAGTCCTCGGGATGCAGAAGGACATCAACAACGCGATGAACGAACTGAGGAGGTTCGCCGCCGACCCGCTCAAGAAGGCGATCATCGCGCCGATGGCCCTGCTGCACCTCGCGACCCTCCAGCGCGAGCAGAGCAAACCGGCCGACGCGGCAAAGACACTCGAGGATTGCCGCAAGGAACACGAGGAGTCGCTCAAGCGCGAGCCGTCGCGCCTCGATTGGGTCGCCCTACTCCAGTATCACCACGCCGCCGCCCTGCGGGAGTCCGGCAAGCTGGCCGAGGCGCGAACGCTGTTCGACACCGTGGCGAAGACCGCCGGCGATCGCGCCGAGATCTACGACGCGAACCTACGCGCCGGGCAGTGCGACAAGGAAGCCGGGGAGAAGAAACTCGCCGACGGGCAGAAGCTGTTCGTCAGCGCCGGGCCGAAGCCCGAGCAGAAGGTCGCCGCCGAGAAGCTCATCGCCGAGGGGACGCAGGATCTGCGAACCGCCATCGCCTACCTGACCGCCCAGGAGACCGCGTTGCGAACCCGCAAGCCCGCGAGTGAGGATCTCCAGAAGAGCCTCGCGAATATCCGTTCCCGCATGTTCTACGAGTCGGCATGGGCAGGCCGCTCGTTGGCCGAACTCGAGGTCGAAGCTTCCCGACGCAAGATCCAGTTGGAGCGCTGGCAGAAGCGACGCGAGGAGGTCGCCCGCGTCACCCCTGCGGGGCAGGCGGCACCGACGGTAGCGCTGCCGGACGTGAACCTCACCGATGTCCCCGAACAACCCGCCGAGACGCAAGTCCGCGTGCGTTACGAGACCCTCATCAAGACGTTCCCCGAGTTGGCGATCAACGCCGACGCCCGCTTCGAGCTGGCCGAGTTGCTGGCCGTGCGGAACAAGCACGACGACGCGGTCAAGCTCCTGCAAGGCGCGCTGGAGGCCGAGAAGGAGCCTGCCGCCGAACTGTCCGAGCGGATCAAGGTGCGCCTCGCCGCGAGCCTCCTCGAGCGTGGCACCCGCAAGACCCTCGACGGCAGGCTGAAGCTCGCCGGGGTGAAACTCACGCCTGCGGACAAGACGGCCGGCGAGAAGATGGTCGCCGAGGGCAAGAAAGACCTGGAGACCGCGCTGGAACAGATCCAGACCGTGACCGCCAACGACAAGAGCGCGGTCCTCGCCCAGGCGAGCTACCGCGAGGCGGAGTGCCAACTCCAACTGGGCAAGACGGACGAGGCGATCAAGCTCCTGACGAAGTTCCGCGACCTCGGCCCGTTCCAGAACCTGCCCGGACTCACCGACCGCGCCTTGCTCCGCCTCGGCTTCGCCCTCGCCGAGAAGAAGCAATGGGAGCCGAGCCGGCAAGCCTACGAGACGCTCGTCGGACGGTTCAACACCAGCCCGTGGGTCCACGAGGCGCGCTACGGCGTCGGCTGGGCGTACCAGAACCTGGCGCAGTACGACAACGCCGCCAACTACTTCACGCAAGTCGTCGGCGCGACCGCGACCGAACTCGCGGCGCGGGCGCAACTCAACATCGGCACCTGTAGGTTGCTCCAGAAACGCTACGCCGACGCGACGACGGCGCTGCTCGTCGTGCCGTATACCTACGACTACCCCGATCTGAGCGCCCTGGCGTTGCTCGAGGCGGCCCGCGCCATGACCGAGAACAAGCAGACCGCGCAGGCCGTCGGCCTCCTCCGCCGTGTGATCCGCGACCACGCGGACACGAAGCAGGCGGAAGCGGCGAAGAAGCGGTTGACGGACCTGGGGGAGAGTTGACGCCGAGACTATAAGGGGGGAGCAAAATGAACCACGAATCGCTCGAATGAGATAAATCAGGAGACAGGTCATGGGCCTGACCGAAACCATCATCGAGGGAACGCTGAAACCCGACGGCACGCTGGAACTGGACCAGAAGCCGACCCTCTCGCCGGGGCGCGTCCAGGTCATCGTGCAACCGCTGTCGAAACCAGTTCCGACGAAGCGCGGTCTGGTCGAAGTGATGGACGACATCCGTGC
>JANXSH010000100.1 GCA_025356615.1 Planctomycetia bacterium
AGCAACATCGTCGGCAAGCCGCTCTCGCTCATGCTCTCGCGCAAGGGCGTCGATGCCACGGTGACGATGTGCCACAGCAGGACGCGCGATGTCGCCTCGTTCACACGCCAGGCGGATGTCATCGTGATGGCGATCGGCCAGGCGGATTATCTGAAGGCCGACATGGTCCGGCCGGGGGCCGTCGTCATCGACGTGGGGATGAACCGCCGTGCCGACAACACCTGGACGGGGGATGTCGATTATCCCGCCGTCTCGCGGGTCGCCTCGGCGGTCACGCCGGTCCCCGGCGGCGTCGGGCCGATGACGATCACGATGCTTCTCTACAATACCCTCCAGGCGGCCCGGCTCCAGAAGAAGAATTAGCCACAGATGAACACAGATGAACACGGATAAATTCATGAATTGGTCTAATCTGTGTTCATCTGTGTTCATCTGTGTTCATCTGTGGCTAGGTCGTGTGGACAATTACCGCGCAAGTCCTTATAACGAAGCGATTTGCGCAGAATACATTCGCCCGCGAGAATCGTCCGTAAGTTCTTGTGAGGATTGTGGTTACGATGGTAATTGTCCACACGACCTAATTCTTCTTCTGGATCGTTTCTAGATTTCACAGGAGGCAAGATGCTCCACGCGATGATAATGGCCGGCGGCGGCGGGACGCGGTTCTGGCCGCGCAGCCGACAGCGCCGACCGAAGCAGTTCTTGAACGTCACCGGGGATCGCTCCTTGCTCCAAATGGCGATCGACCGGATCGAGGCCCTTGCGCTGCCGCCGGCGCGATCTTGGGTGATGACCGCCGAGGCGTATCGCGGCCAGACGGCGGAGCAACTCCCGAGTCTGCCGCCGGGCCACATCGTCGGCGAGCCTTGCGGGCGGGACACCGCGCCGTGCATCGCCCTGGGGGCGGCCCTGATCGCGCGTGAGGATCCCGACGCGGTCATGCTCGTCACCCCCGCCGACCACGTCATCGAGCCGACGCAGGAGTTCCGCCGGGCGGTCAACGTCGCCGCCCTCATGGCCGAGGAACACCCCGGCGCGCTCATCACCTTCGGCATCGTGCCGACCTACCCGTCCACGGGTTACGGCTACATCCATCGCGGCGAGCAAGTCGCCTCGCGCCAGGGCATCGGCGTCTTCCGCGTCGGCGCGTTCGCGGAAAAGCCAGTTCAGGAACGGGCCGAGCAGTTCTTCGCCTCGGGCGAATACTACTGGAACAGCGGCATATTCGTCTGGAAGACCGCCACCATCCTGGGTGCCCTGAAGGAACACCGCCCCGCGATGTTCGACGCCGTCGCGCGGATCGCCGACGCCTGGGACACCCCCCGGCAACAAGAAGTGCTGACCCGCGAGTACCCGACCCTCGACAAGATCAGCATCGACTACGCGGTCATGGAGCATCACCCCGAACGGCTCGTCGTCCAGACGCCGTATCGGTGGGACGATGTCGGCTCCTGGCTCGCCCTCGAGCGCATGCAGCCGCAGGACGGCGACGGCAACACGGTCCTCGGCACCCACTGCGGCTTGAAGACGAACAACTGCGTCGTCGTCGGCGAGCCGGGCCGACTCATCGCGACGATCGGCGTGCGCGACCTGCTCATCATCCAAGACGGCGACAGCACCCTCGTCGCGCACCGCGACGACGAGGGCACGGTCAAGCAGATGGTCGATGAGCTGCGCAAGCGCGGCCTGGAGCGCTACCTGTGAAACGAAGCCGACTTTTAGGCATCGACTTCGGCAGCGTGCGCATCGGACTGGCGGTCAGCGATCCCGACCACAAGTTCAGCTTCCCGCTGGAGATCCGCACACGCCAGGGGCCGACGAACGACGCCGCGTTCTTCCGCGCGGTGATCGAGCGCGAGGAGATCGGCGGACTCGTCGTCGGCCTACCGATCCACCTCGACGGCCGCGAGAGCGTCAAGTCCGCCGAGGCGCGGACCTTCGCCGCCTGGCTCACCGAGACGACCGGCCTGGGGGTCGCGTTCTACGACGAGCGCTTCACCAGCGTGCAGGCCGAACACGCCCTCTGGGACGCCGGCCTGACGCACAAGAAGCGCAAGGAGCGCCGCGACGCGGTCGCCGCCCAGATGATGCTCCAGGCGTACCTCGACGCCGGCTGCCCGGTAGATGCGGTGCCGACGGCGCTCGACGATCCGGGGTGATCGGCGAAGGCGAAGCGGGACGCGATCCCGATCTGGCGTTACTCGATAGCCGTGCATAGGATGGATTTGTTGGTAGGGAGGCACGATTTGGTCTACGCGAAATACCGTTGAACGAAGGGAGTAGGGTGGGTCGAGCAACGCGAAGCGGTGC
>JANXSH010000133.1 GCA_025356615.1 Planctomycetia bacterium
GAAGAATCGCGTGTTGAAGTAGACTTCCTGCTCGCCCGATGGGTTTAGAAAACTGCGCAGCCGAGAGACGATCGCCTCGGCGTCGGTGAGTCCTAGAGCGAGCGGCGTGTAGGGCTGGCCCGCGATGCGAGAACAGGCGACGAAGCTCAACGGACCGACGTGTACCCGGAGGTGGTCGCGCGCCTCGATGAGAGCCAAGCCATCACGAAGGCCGCGATAGAGCGAATGCGCCGCGACGCTGGCCTCGTCGTGAGTCAGGGCGTGGAAGGTCGGGTCGTCAGCGGCGCGGCAGAGTAGGAGGTCGAACGTCAGCGCGCGCGGGCGGAGGATCACGAACGTCCGTCGGGCCGGGGGGATCAGGATGCCCAGCGCGGTCGGCCCCGCCTGCCCTGCTTCGACGCGAGTGAACACTCCCATGCCGTGATTCCTTATCAGCCCTGGACGGGGGACGAACGCCGGGTCGCGGCGAGAACGGCGGCGATGGTCTCGGCAAGCAGGCGGGCTTGGATCGGCTTGGCGACGTAGTCGTCCATGCCGGCGGAGAGGCACACCTCGCGGTCCCCCTTCATGGCGTTCGCGGTCATCGCGATGATCGGCAGGTGTCTGGCCGAGTGCAACCTCTCCCGTTCGCGGATCGCCGTCGTCGCCTCGAGGCCGCCCATCACCGGCATCTGGACATCCATCAAAACCAGGTCGAACCGCTCGCGCCCGGTGATCTCCACCGCGAGCATTCCGTTTTCGACGAGGACGATCACATGGCCCGCCTTTTCGAGCAGGCGGACGGCCAACTTCTGGTTGACCAGGTTGTCCTCGGCGAGGAGGATCCGCAGGGCGGGCAAATCGGCCAGATCGATAGGGCCGTTGGCCTCGGCATTCGGCTTGCGCGTCGGCTCGAAGGCCTGGGGACGGGTCGCCAGGGTGCGGATGATGGCGTTGAACAGCTCCGACGGTTTGACCGGCTTGACGAGCCGGCTCGCCACGTCCGCCGGGCGCTCCCCCTCGTTCGTGCGGGCCGTCGTCGCCAGGAGAATGACGCTCAGCCCGGCGAGTTGCGGATCCTGCCGCACCGCGCCGAGCCAGCCGATCGTATCGCCCTCGCAGACGCGGGTGTCGAGCAGCACCACATCATACGGCTCGCCGGACCGGGCGGCGCGGGCCAGTTCCTCGAGCGCCAGGGTTCCGCGATCGATGCCGACCGCCTGGAATCGCCACGCCAGGAGCAACTCGAGCAGGATGTCGCGCGTGGTGCCGCTGCCGTCCACGACCAGGACGCGCGTCGTGGTGTCGCGATCGAGGGACAGCGGCGGCTGCTCGATCGACCCGCGATTGAGTAGGACCGTGAAGTGGAACGTCGAGCCGACGCCAGGCGTACTCTCGAGCCAGAGCTGCCCGCCCATCATTTCAACGAGTCGCTTGCTGATGGCGAGTCCTAGGCCGGTCCCGCCGTATTGCCGGGTCGTCGTGCGGTCGGCCTGCTCGAACGGCTCGAAGATGCGCTGCATCTTGTCGGCGGAGATGCCGATGCCCGTGTCCCGGACCTCGAAATGGAGGCGGCACAGGTCGCCCTCGAGACGCTGCTGGCTCACCTGGACGACGATCTCGCCCGTTTCCGTGAACTTGATGGCATTGTTGACCAAATTCGTGAGGACCTGGCGGAGTCGGCACACATCGCCGACGACTTTGTCGGGGACGTTCGCGTCCACATGGTAGGCCAGCTCGAGGCCCTTGGCGTGGGCGCGGACGGCGAGCGCCTTGAGCATGTCGCCGAGCGTGTCGCGCAGGGGGATCGGCGTCGGCGAGAGTTCGAGCTTGCCGGCCTCGATCTTGCTGAAGTCGAGGATGTCGTTGAGGATCGTGAGCAGCGCTTCGGCAGAGGACTTTACCATGACGAGGTAGTCGCGCTGCTCCGGGTCGAGTTTGGTATCGAGGGCGAGGTCGGTCATGCCGATGATGCCGTTCATCGGCGTGCGGATCTCGTGCGACATACTGGCGAGGAACTGGCTCTTGGCCCGGTTGGCCTCCTCCGCCGCTTGCATGGCGCAGCGCCCGGACGCCTCGGCACGGCGTCGTTCGCGGACCTCGTCGGCCAGCGACTGGTTGGACTGCACGAGCAGGATCGTGCGCTCCGCGACCCGATGCTCGAGCATCTGGTGCGAGTCGCGGACGGACTCGGCCATGCGGTTGAACTCGCGGCCCAGGGCCGTCACCTCGTCGCTGCCCTCGAGCGGCACGGTGTTGGGTGCCGACCCCTCGTCGCCGCCCGGACGCAGGGCGACGCGCTCGGCGGCGCGAACCATCTGGCGCAGTCTGCGGTTGACGACGACGCCGAACAGCAGGCTCAGGGTCAGCACGAGCAGGGCGGCAAGCCCGGCGAAGATGAGGACGACCGTCCAGAGCATGCCGCGCTGCTCGGCGCGGAGGTCGTCGGAGGGGACGGTCACGATAATGGCCCCGACGATCTCTCCCTCGCTCCAGCCGAAGCCGTGCGTCTGGCCGTATTTGGCGACGAGTTCCGGCGGGGCCGACTCGGGGGACGAATGGCACTGAAGGCAAACACGTTGCACGACGATGGGCCGCGCGACGTAGAACTCTTCCCGGCTCGAGGACTCGCGGAAGTCCGACAACTCTTTTACACGAGGGTCGGCCCGGAACGTCTCGATCAGGGCCGTCTCGTGTTCGTCCGCGAGGTTGGACAGGTTGAGCGGGTTGAGGGCGGCCTCGCGGAACGTATAACCGGCCTGACGCTTGCGAAAGGCCTCGAAGGTGCCTCGCGCGATGAACGTCGCCGACTCGGCCTCAAAGATCATGCCGACATCGTGCCCTTTGACCGCGTTGCGGACTGCGGGGGCGAGTATCTCGCGCGCATAGTCGCGGGACGCCTCGCCGAGCGAGAGGATCGTCTGGGACCGCTCGAGGACCTGGCGCTGGAGGTGCTGATTCTGGCGGTTGATGACGAGGGATGCCGACAGACTCAGAGGCTGTGAATAATTAGTCATTTGTACACTGTAGCCCGTCAAAAATGGGTCGAAATTTAATGACTTACGTCGAATTCTGAACCTGTTTACTGTACAAACATCTAATAATTCACAGCCTCTCAGACTGCACGCGAGCAGGAGCAGAACCGCGCCGGAGAATTTGACGCTCAGTTTCATGCCTCCCTCGCTCTCCTCTTCTAATCCGAGCAGATCGCCCCGATGTGTTGATTGATCTTTTTAGTATACGGCAGAACGAGGCGTCGCAGAAGAGGGACGTTTTCAAGAGCGCTTCAACTGGAGTGGGTCCGGCCCTTCGGTCAACCGCGTCTGGCCGAATCGCCTCCCCTGCGAGTCGTAGAACAGGATCCGGCCCTCTTCCCCCGCCCACACCGCGTAGGACTTCACCCGCCTCGGCCCCTGGATCTGGAAGAACAACCCGCAGGGCCGACCCGAACGCATGACGACGGACTGGGTCAGCGGCGTCTGCTCCTGGTCGAGCTGGTCGTGCAGGCACAACCGTCCCTTCACATGCCGGCTCAAATCGTCGAAACTGGGCAAACTGGCGACTTCGTCCATAATATTTCATCCCGACGGACGACGAACGTTGGCACGAGATCATCCTATGATCCGATCGTCGATCGACACGCGAGCGATTCGAGGGAGACGGCGGCTTCTCAGGATTGTTGCGTGTCTCCATGACACCAGGAGCGACGTTTCGCGATCCCCCGTCCGATGCTCGACGAGCTACGGAAAGATGCGATGCCGTGACTCATTTAGGAGTTACGCGGATGGCGAGCGGCCCCTGTCAAGGGGCTAGTTCCGAACCACCGAAAACAGCCCCTTGAC
>JANXSH010000146.1 GCA_025356615.1 Planctomycetia bacterium
GAAGACGGAATAGCTCGCACTTTGCTCGAAAGGCTTATGGCCCGTGAGCATTTCGTACAGGACCATCCCGAGCGAATAGATGTCGGCACGGTGGTCCACCAGGACCGCCAGCGCGGCAGATCGGCGCGCCATCGCACGCAGGTGTTCGGGTGCCATGTAGGCCACCGTCCCGCCGAGACTGGCCTGGGCCGCAGATTGTTCCTGGGTCTGGGAGAGGTTGAAATCCAGGAGCATCGGCTGGCCGTCCGCCCCGACGAGGATGTTCGCGGGTTTGATGTCGCGGTGCAACACCCGTCGCTGATGGGCGTGCTGCAATCCCTCCGCCAAGCGAGCGACGATCCAGGCGACCACCCGGATATAGCTCTCGCCGCGAAGGAGGGCCAACGGCGTCTGCCCGCCGGACTCGGCGGCCCCTTGTCCCGACGGGACTTCCTTCGCGCACGCCTGCGGGGTAGAGGACTGCACTTTCTCGAGCGCGGCGACGAACTGCCGTCCGTGGATCGGGTGTTTCGTCTCGGCCCAGATTCCTTGCAAGATGCGTGAAAGGCTGGCCCCGCCGAAGTACGGCATGCAGACGGCACGAAGCCCGCTCGGCTGATCGTCCTGGACCGAGTAGATCGGCACGATGTGGGTGTGCTGCATCTGGGCCAACGTCTGCGGCTCCGTGCCCTCGATGGCCGAGAGCTTCAGCGCGACGGCGCGCCCGCCCAGCTCGGCCTGTTCGGCCAGGAAGACTCTGGCGAAGGCACCTCTCCCAAGCTCCGCGCGCAGCAGGAACCCGAACACCTCGTCGCCGACTTCGGGGAATTGCAGCGTGCAGCGGCGATCGCTGCTTTCCACGCCGACCGATCGCAGGAAATCTTGGTGTGAGATCAGGCCAGCGAGAGACTTCTTGTGTTCGGGGAATCGTTGGCTGTAATCGTCCTGACTTACATCTTCCCCTTGCAACCGCCGTTGGAGCATATCCTCCATGAGTACGCTGGCAACGTCGGCATCGTCATGAGGGTTTTTGGGCCAATGTTGGAGCAAGTCCTCGACTGAGGCGGGATCGCCGTTCGACCATCGGCTCTTCTGATCCGCGAGCAACTCTCGCTTCCGGCTGCGCAACTCCGCGAAATCGAGACGAGGCTCGACCTCCCGGACCGCCGAGAGAGAATCGTCGTCATCGTTCTGGCTGTAGCGAGAGGGGTTCACGAGGCAGCCTCTTCCAGGTTCATGGGGTGATCGTTCCCATCTGGTCCGGTGGGATCAATCGGTCATCGGTTTTCTTCCCGCGATACGCAATCCATGCAAGTCCAACTCCAACAAGCCCGGCGATCCATGCGGCCATCTTCGTCAGGGTGCTACCTCCCATCCCTTCGGTGTCAGTCCCAGAGGTCGAATGCACCTCCACCTGTCCTTCGTCGGCCCTGGTGGGAGCCTGGGCGTCGGATACAGTCCGAGTGTGGTCGGCGATGGCTTCGGTGGCTGGAATGGTTTGGTCGGAGGGGGTATGCAGATCGCTCTTCTCGATCGTCACCAGTTGGTCCATCCAGTTCGCTATCCCAAAGATTCGGTCGGCGATTCGTTCTTGGGATGTCGAAGACCGAGGGGTGTTCGGAATCGTCTCCGAAGGAACCCAGGATTCCCTGGCATCATTCGACGAAATCAGGGATGCGTCTCCCGTCGAATCATTCGTCTGACCAGAGACGAAGTGAGTGTTCAGGAATGCAGCAGCAGTGGATTCGGGGAGGCGGAATGCGGTTCGTTCCGTCGAGGCGATGGAGATCGTATCGGTCGATCGGGCCACGCCGCCGAGTAGACCACTCGCCAGATCCTGCAAAGAACCGTTCGGGAGGGAAACGCCATTCGTCTGGAACGAAACCAAGATGACATCGGGATTCGGGGACGCGGAAGGAGTCGAAGGCGGATTCCCGTTACTGGTAGGGACGATGACTGGTGAAAAAGTGGGCTGGACTGGCAATGGATCATTGCTAACCAGGCGAAGCCGCAGCGCGGGGGCCGGACCCGCCGTCAACGCCGGCGCATTGTCCGAACTAGCGAGCAAGTTCAATCGCAACTGGTAGACCACCTGGGTCGCTCGAGCGGCAGGCCAACCATCGACACGGATTAGATACGTTCCTGCTGGTAGGGAATTGACTTGCAATGCTCGACCGTCTGGCGTGGAGTAATCGACCGGGTTGCCCGACAGGTCTGTGACCGTTACCCGAACGCCAGCGGGCAAGTTGGCCCCCGTAAGGGTCACGCCGTAGGACTGAGTCTGGAGTACCTGGATCTGGTAATAGTCCGCCGTATCCGCGACGCCATTGGTCGTCCCGGTGAAGTCTCGTGTCACGACGACGCCACTCTGTAACTCGTGCGGAAAGAGGACTCCCAGATCCTGGGGCGTGGTGGAGTCGTCGTTGCCCACCTGAGTCGCCCAGGAATGGGGATCGCCGGACACGCCACGCAACGGGCCGGCCACGGTGAAGGACACGACGTAATCGCCGCTCGGGTCGTTGCCCACGAGGGCGTTGCCCGCGAGATCGGTCAACCCGAGTGAGCCGGACAGGTGAAGCTGATACGTCCCATTGGCCAGACCGTCCAGCATCAAGAAATGGGCCTGTTTGGTTACGTCGTCGTAGGACTCCAAACGGGGGAAATACTTCGTGCCATCGGATCCTTGGATGTAGACCGCCGACACGGTAGTAACGGACGTTTGCTCGTAAGCCAGGAAGGATAGCTGTCTCAGGTTCATCGTTTCGCTGAAACCTACGACGAGAGCCGTCGGCGGTGCGGTCGCGGTTTCACCCGAGACGATGCTGGTAGTCACGACTTCGGGGGCGGTGTCGTCGCGCTGGATCCCGACGTTCAGGACATAGAGTCCGGTACTGAAACCGTTTTGCCCACTGTGGGACACGTTCGGATCGAAGATGCCGTTGGTGCCGGGCTGCCCGCCCTCGATCGAAGTCGGCGTATTGTAGTTGGCGGAGACGGCGACATAGTAATCCCCTGCGGACAGACCGTCGAAGAGGATCGGGTCATTGTACAGTGGCACGGTGCCATCGGTCGCCAGGGCGGTATTTTGGCTATTGTTGTTGCCATCCACGAAGCGGAGTTGGCCCGTCACCGGGTCCATCAGAAAGAGACTCACTCCCGGATCGAGCGGAGAGCCGATACGTCCCGCGAAAACTTCCGCCGTGAACGCGTAGCGGCCCGGTCCGCTGATGTGGAAATGGTACAGGTTCACGTCTGCGGAGGGATTGGTGAGATTGGGATCCGGGCCATTCGGATCGTAAGACGGATCGGAACCGATCATTCCGGAGACTTGTATTCCGGAACCAGGCAAGAGGCCACCTAGATCGCGTGCTGTCGCCGGGGTGTCGTTCGCGGAGGAAGGCGTCGATTGGCCTTGGTTGGCCGCCACCTGGAACGTGACGGCGTAATCCTGACCCGAAAGGTGCGTGGCATCGGTCCCCAGTGCAACGCCGTTCAGGTCGCGCAACACAGGCTGACCGGGACTGCTATTTCCCGCCAGGATGACTTGATAGAACCCCGCCCCGAGCGCGGTCGCGGGAAAGAGCTGGAGTTCCTGCACACTCGTGGAGAAATTCGATCCGGCGAGGTTGACATCCTGGTCCGTGCCATCGCCGAACGTGCCGTTCGCGTTGTAGACCAAGCGAACATTCTGCCCCAGATTGATACCGCTCGGGTCGAGAGACGTACTCAGATCGACGCGCACCACCAGCGGAGAGGGATCGTTGGCCAGGACGATCGGGCCGTTGGTGACCGGGAGAGTCATGTCCACGGCCTGCACGGTCAACTGATAATCGCCCACTGCTCCCGCGTAGCCGCTGCCCGCGAGGAAAGGAGAAAAGTATTCATTGCCCTGTCCGCTCAGGGCCACATAGTAAGTGCCGGCGGCCAGGTTGCGATCGAATCCACCCTCGGCCTGGGCAACCAGCCGGTGCCCCGTCGGATCGAACGGATCGCTGAAATCGAAGAGGTCGTTGTTGTACAGTCCGAGGATGGGGCTTGGTCCGCCGTTTTGTCCTACGACGGACAGATGGACGCGAGAGGCGCGGTCCAGCGTGAAGGTGGACCAATCCACGTCGGACGTGCCCGTCACCCCGTTTCCGATCGTTCCCACCAGGGTGATCTGGGAAGTCTGGTTCGCCCATCCCAATTGCTGGGCGATATTCAAAGTGTCGTTGGACTCGATTTCGAGCAGCGTCGCAATCCCGTTGCCGCTCAGCAAGAGTCGCGTCTCGAGGGACTCGAGGAGCAGGCGGACTCGCCTCCGTCGCGGGAGGCGAGTGGGCTTCCGTCGGATACGAACGTTGGAAAGCAGTTTCACCATCCGCTCCTCTTGCCTGAGCCGTGGGTCACGAGAGCGCCGAGGTCGTCATCCCCCTGCGCGGCCAGCCAGACGAAAACATCGTCCGATTCGCTGACGGTTCGGTCCGTTGTTTCCCAGCCACTCGTGGGGAAGGTCGCCGGGAGGTGGCTGTTTTCGTAGCTCCCGGAGAAGAAGGCGTCCAGCGGATGGACGCTGCCCGAAGGCGTCGCATTGGGGTTCGTTCCCGCGCCGCTCGAGCCGCCAGCCGGCCCCGTCAGCGCGGAGATGAAACTCGAGAAGTCCACGAAGGGAAGCCCGTGATCGGCCACCGGACTCGAATCGGGCTGGACGAGACGGACCGATACGGCTCCGCTGGCAGAAGGTTCGTCCCCGTCGCCGGTCGGAATCCAGGTGTCGCTCACCGGAGGCGATTCCGACGCCGTGTTGACCGAGTAGCGCTGCATGAAGACGCCATCGGTGCCTCCCGCGACTGCGCCATTCCAGACCACGACCAGATGGCCGAGGCTGTCCATCTTCGTCGTGGGGTTCATTTGGTCGCCAGCGGTGGTACTGTTGACCTTGAATTCGGTTTCTACGATCGCCGCCGTCGTCGAATATTGTTGTCCGTAGATCCCCCACCCGCTGCCGTCCTGCCCGTTGCTCTGCCAGATGACGGTGAAGTTCCCGTACTTGTCGGAGGTCACGGTGGCGTTCGTCTGGTCGCCGGTCGTAGTCGTGTTGACGCGAAACTCACTGGTCAGGACGAGACCCAGGGCACTGAATCGAGCGGCGTAGATGCCCCCTTGGTCGCCATCCTGACCGACACTCGTCCAGACGACCGTGAAGTTCCCGTTGATATCGATCGACGCCCCAGCGAGCTTCTGGTCTCCCGCCGTGGTGGTGTTCACTCGGAATTCGAGACCCAGAATCAAGCCGACAGAGGTGTAGCGCTGGGAATAGACGCCCCAGGAGTTCGCGGCGTCCTGGTTGTAGCTCGACCAGGCGATTTCGAAGTTGGGGATGGTTTGGGTTGCGTTGCTATTCATGGCGATGACCGGAGCGATTTGGTCGCCTGCGGTGGTGGTGTTCGCCCGGAATTGGCCGCCCTGGGCCAAGCCCAGCGAACTGTATCGCTGCGCGTAGATGCCCCAGGAACCGGCCGCGTCCTGCCCGTAGCTCGACCAGGCGATCATGAAGTTGCCGTTGCCATCGATGCCGATGGCGGGGGTTACCTGATCCCCGGCGGTAGTCGTGTTCACGCGGAACTCGCTCCCCTGAGTCACGCCGGAGGCTTTGAATTGCTGGGCGTAGATTCCCCAGCCGCTGCCGTCCTGGCCGTTGCTCGCCCATGTCACGACGAAATCGCCGTTGCTCCGCATGGCTACGGCCGGAGAGATTTGATCGCCCGCAGTGGTGGTGTTCACCAGGAACGCGCTTCCCTGTGCCACGCCGGACGAGTTGTAGCGCTGGGCGTAGATCCCCCAACCGCTGCCATCCTGCCCCGAACTCGTCCAGACCACCACGTAGTTGCCGATGGCGTCCATCGCGATTTTCGGCTGGCCCGTGGAGACCGTGGTGGCGACTCCGCCCTCCGTCAGCACCACCGATGCATCCAGACCTGTACTGAATGTGCTGCTGGAATTGACTGGGGTCTCCACGCCATCGGTGACGGCGACGCCACCGCCCGACGTGAGCGGCGTGCCGTTGGCCGTCTGGGTGGTGGGCAGCGTCACATCCGGGTCGGCCCCCGTGCCCATGTTCAGGATGAGGGAATACTTGCCCGTCTTGAAATCCGCCTTCGCGTCCGCGCTGTAGACCCGGACGTACCAAGTCTGACCGTCGGCTACGCCGGTTTGCGTCGCCGCAGCCGTCGTCCCGTATCCCAATCCGCCTCCCGTCACCTGGAGGACGTTGCTGCTGTTGTAGATGTCGATTTTCGGGTTGAGCATGCTCAGGCCCGTCGCGACCGCCTTCACGTTCAGTGTGGTGGCGCTCCCCGAGGGCAGGACGAACTTGTACCAATCCGCATCCGTGCTGGTACTGAGATTTAGGTTGTCGATGACCGCCGCCTTGGTCGTCGTATCGATCGACGATGTTACCAGCGAGGCCGTTGCAAAGGTGTCGTTGGAAGCTGCGGTGTCGTAGCTGTCCTTGGCGCGAACGCCACCGGCGCTGTAGATGGCGCGGATACCGCTGATGTCGTCGCTCGTCAGCGCGTTCAACGTGCCGGGATACGAGGAGGACATGATCGACCCGACCGCGCCGTGGTTCAACCCCAGGGCGTGGCCGAACTCGTGCGCCGCCACCGTGAACAGGTTGTAGGTGCTGCCGACGTTGAAGGTCTGGGTGGTGTTGAAGGCGATGTCGCCCGCGATCGAGTAGTTGTTGACCTGCGGAGGCATGAACGCCTGGGCCAGCGCTGTGGTGCCCAGGTTGTAGCCGCCGATGCGAATGTCGCCGAACGTCGTGTCGCCCTGCTCGTAGCTCCCGGTGCCCGTGTCGGCCCCGCTGTCGGTCACGAAGTTGAAGTTGATGTTGGTCTGTTGTGCCCAGACCTGGGCGGCATCCTTGAATATGTTCTGCCAGACGGCAGCCGAGCCGAACTTGGCGTTGAAGGTGGCCTGGAGGTTGCTGGTTTGGCCCCCGATGTTGGTGCCGTCCGGCATGAAGCTGACGGTAATCATCTCCGGGTGGACCCAGGCGTTGCCCGACACCGAGTAGGGCGTCAGACGCTCCTCCAGGGACTCCAACACCAGACGCACGCTTTCAGGTCGCGACGACTTGGTGTTACCGCGTGATGAACGGGACATTGTTTTGTCGAACCAGTTGAAGATACTCACGATTCCCCTCGGTGTGTGTCCGTTTACAAGGTGGCTGCTGGGAACAGCCCTGGTGGGTGTTCAGGACATGCTGGCATATCCTGATGCCGTTGCCATCCGGAGATCACAGACCGCAGGTGGCCAGTAGATCTCGGACGAAACTCGTATTGGGTAGGTACGGTGTGCAGGTTGTCAGAGGGGAGGATTCAGTGAGATCGCGGAACTGGCGATTTCCCAGGTGATTGCCGGAGGGGAAGGGGTAGCAATCGAGGAAATCGAACAGTTTTTGTCTGTAGTCAGGGAGAACGATCAGTGCCTTGTCGAATACGGCCACGCGGATGGCGGGCCTGAGTGAGGCTGTGGACTGGGATGAAATAAGTGCGTCATGGTTTCTTCTCTCCGATTCGTTCGCGGATCATGGTCGATCGCTGACATCAACGATACGAACACAAAAACTCTGTCGGTCCGCCCACCCCTTCGGCAACCTGGCAATCCAGCGAGGATCGAGAAACTCGTTGGACCCAAGGCTCCGAGTCCCCGCCTTACGACGGGTTTGCCGGTTCGGGAATAAAGAATCTTGTCGAGTCTCGGGTGGCGCATCGGAACGGGATCGTTCCGAGTGCTGCGAGCATCTTCCATTGACACCTGGAACTTAGGTCATGATTTTCGCGTTGTCAAATCGTTGTCGAATCGGACAGTGATTTCTTTCGGATGACTCTTGTTCCGGGATAAACAAAGTTAAGTAGACCGGCCCGACCGGCAGCAATTCCCGGCATGGTTCAGAGAGTCGGGTCGCGTCCTGTTACCCTCAGTGAGGACCACAGCCAGCCCGCCTACCGAAAGAGGGGCAACTCCCCCGGCAAAAGTTGCCTCGACCCAGAATAGCCGTTGGGGCCATCGCCGCCGGGGAGTAGAATCATCATCACTGGTTTCTCTTCTCGCGGAGAGTCGTGATGCTCACCGTTCACTCGCGCCGGGATCTCTTGACCGTCGGCTCGATCGCACTGGCCGGTCTCGCGCTGCCGGACCTCTTGCGCGCCCGCGCCGCCAAGCCCACCGCCAAGGGGGAGGGGAAGGCCGAGGGCGTCATCTTCCTCTACTTGCAAGGGGCACCCAGTCACATCGACCTGTGGGATCCGAAGCCCGACGCCCCGGCGGGGATTCGCGGCGAGTTCGCGCCGATCAAGACGACGGTCCCCGGCACGCACCTGTCCGAAGTCCTGCCGGGGTTGGCGAAACAGGCGCATCGGTTCACCCTGATCCGCTCCCTGGGCACCAACCCGCGCGGGCTGGCGAACCACGGGGCGGCCATCTACATGCTCCTGACCGGGCACGACCCGACGAACTTCTCGACGACCGGCCTGGCCGTGCCGGCGACGCGCGAAGACCTGCCCTCGATCGGCGCGATCGTCTCGCGCTACCGGGGCGCGTCGAAAGGTGCGCCGGCGAACGTCGCTCTCGGTGGCCCGGTCCGCGAGGGGTCGGTGACGGGCGTCGGACAGGGGGCCGGCTTGCTCGGCGGCGCGCACGCCCCCTTCACCGTGTACGACGACCCCACTCAGCCCCTGCGCGGCGAGATGCTGAGCCTTCCGGCCGACACGACGCTCGGTCGGTTGCATGCGCGGATGGACCTGCGAGCGACACTCGGCGCGGGGGGCGCGAAACGGGCGGATTTCGACGGCTACTACGGTCAAGCGCTCTCCCTGCTCTCCTCGCCCCGGACGCGCAAGGCGTTCCACCTCGATCACGAACCGCCGCCGCTGCGCGACCGATACGGCCGGACGCGATTCGGGCAGTCCTGCCTGCTGGCCCGGCGGTTGATCGAGGCCGGGTCGCGCTTCGTTCAGGTCAATTGGCCCTCGGGGTCGGACACCGAACCCGTGGCGGGGCCGGACGGCTCCTGGGACACGCACCGCAACAACTTCCCCCTGTTGCGCGACTGGCGCTGCCCGGTCTTCGACCGGGCGTGTTCGGCCCTGCTGGAAGACCTGGCGGTGAGGGGGCTGCTCGACACGACGCTGGTCGTCGCCGTGGGCGAGTTCGGGCGCTCGCCGAAGATCGGCGCGGCGACGACGAACAACGTCGGCCCCGGCGGGCGCGACCACTGGCCGTCGTGCTACACCTGCCTGATCGCCGGCGGCGGGGTGAAGCCCGGCGCGGTCTACGGGGCGTCCGACAAGTACGGCGCGTACCCGCAGAAGCAGCCGGTACACCCCTACGACCTCGTGGCGACGGTCTACCACGCGCTGGGGATCGATCGCCACACGAGCTACCGCGACACCCTCGACCGGCCCCGGCAGCTGGTCGAACACGGCGACCCGTTGACGGGTTTGTTTTGAGACGCCGATCAACAAGGAATGAGGTTTCCCATGACTCGGTTTCGATCTCTCTGGTGGTGCGGTTGCGTGTTCGCCCTCGCGGTCGGCTGCGGGCCGATGCAGACGCCCCTTCCACGTCGGCTAAAGGACGAGGACCAGAAAGAGGTAAATGAAGCCTGGGAGAACGCCCTCTCCCAGGCCAATCGTTACGACAATCAGACGCTGCTCGACATCCTGATCGTCACGCGGGGATATCAGCATGGCGTCGATAAGCTCGAATTCCGTAGCGAGAAGCGCATCTCCATCGGCACCGTGGTCATGGAAATCCACTTCGATCGTAGTGCGCCCAACGAGGACCGATTCCAAGTCAAAGTCGTAGATGCCGCCGGCAAGATTTTGCGGCAGGAGAAGTACGAACGAGAGCAGATCGAGAGGACCGACAAGGAACTGTTCGTGGAAGGGGATCAGCTAAAGAAGAAGAAGGAACAGGGCAGAGCGTCTCCTGATGAAGTGAAGAAACTGACTTCGATCGAAGCGAGGTATAAGACCATCGAGAAGATCTCTCCCGAGTATGCCCGCAACGAGGAGAAGAAGCGGAAGGAAGAGGCGGAGAAGAAGTGACACGGAGCAGTGATGGAGCGAACGATCGCTCCTTGTCCCCCGCCGGACCCCGTGTTAGGATGATCGGAGGTGAAGTCCATCGTTAGGAGTTTTTTCTCATGCTCGACCACCTGGTACTTCCTACGATTCGAGCGATGGACACGAGTAAGGGACTCGTTCAGCGCGCGGAACGCGACCTCCATCAGTCGATGGCCGATCACGCGACACAGTTGACCGAGTTATTGAACGATGTTCTCCGAGCGTGGCGGCAGGAGTGTGAGAATTTCATGCGCGGTGACAAGCCCCGACCGGACCCCGCCGAGACGAAGAATCTTCTTGGGAGTTTGCTGGAAGCCTCTCGACGTGGATTCGACGTTTTCCCAAAGGCATCTGCCCTCTTATCTCACGAAATCACCGGCATGGACGACCTGCGCCACGCCCTCGCGAAAATCGAACGTCTCCACGCTCGCCTCCTCGCTCGCTGGCACACGCTCGAAGACCTGGAAGACATCGCGGCCGAGGAGTTGGCACCCACCGCCGAACAGGTGGACGCGGTCATGGCTCGTCATGGCTTTCCGCAGGCGTGGTACGATGAGGACAGCAAGCCGTTCTAGAGGAGTATTCATCGTGTCGTCGCCCTCTTTCGGTCGAGTCATCTGGGCGGAGTTGCTAGACCCGCAAGGGCGGAACCCGAAGTGCCGCCCCGCTATTATTATCACTCCAACGGACGACATCACTCCAGATGGCAAGGTCAGAGTGGTCGCCATCTCGACGCGACTCGATGCGGCCCCGCCCGAAGTTCAGGTTCCTTTGCAATACGACCCGCGCGGGGCATGTCGCACGGGCCTTCGCGAACCGTGCGTTGCTGTTTGCAACTGGATCGTCCATAGTTCCCTTACCACTATCCGCGATTATGCCGGGAGAGTCCCAGGTAAGACGATGTACGAGATCGGCGAAAAGATCAAGCGAGCGGAAGGCGTGGGTCCATCGGCGTAAAGCGTTCCCCTCACATCTTCCCTACCGGCGCTCCCGCCCCGATGTTCGCCATCCCCGCCCCCGAGTGCGTCGTCTGGCGATTCAGCGGTCGGACCATCGGCTCCCCGAAGGGGCGGTACGGCACCATCGCCGCGTTGTTCGTCGGCTCCACGCCCACTCTCGTCCACGACGCCGCGTCGGAGCGTCTCGGCCATGAATCGATCATCCGCCCAAGACCGGCACGTCCTGAACCGGGTCCGCCGGCGGTACGGGCGACTCGTTCGCCACGGAAGCGCGGCTCTCGATCTGGTGCAGGGCCACGAGCGTGCCGATCGCCACGCCGAGGGCGCAGAGCCACTCCAGCATATGGTCGCGCCAGCTCATTTCGGGATTCCCCAGAGTCGGATGATCTTGTCCTTGCCGCCGGAAACGGCGCTCCGACCGTCGGGTAGGAAGGCGACGGCGAGTACCTCGTCGGTGTGGTCCTCGAAGCGATGGACGATCTTCCCCGTCTCCGTCTCGAAGACGTGGACGACCTTGGTTTCCCCGGCGAGGAATCGCTTGCCGTCTTTCGAGAAGGCGATCGCCTCGACGTTGTCGCCGACGCCGACGTACTTGCGAATGAGCGTGCCCAGTTTCACATCCCATAGCTTTACGCACACGTCGCGCCCCGTCGTCAGGAGCGTCTTGCCGTCCGGCGAGAAGGCGACGCCGGTGACGTTGCCTTCGTGCGCGTCCTTGCCCTCGATCAGGGTGTTGCCCGTCTCCACGTCCCAGATGCGGAACGTCTTGTCGTTGAGGCCGGCCGAGGCGAGCTTCTTGCCGTCGGGCGAGTAGGCGATCTTCCACACCCAGCCCTTGTGGCCTTCGAGCTTGTGTACCTCCTTGCCCGTGTCGGTCTCGTAGATGCGGATGCTACAGTCTTCCTTCGCCCCGCTCCCGGCGACGTGCTTGCCGTTCGGCGCGAACGCGGCACCGTAGACGAACGACGTGTTCCCGTTGTACTGGCGCTCCTCCTTGGCGTCGGCGACGTTCCACAGGCGCATCGTCTTGTCGAAGCTGCCGGAGGAGAGGACCTTCTTCTCGTCCGGCGAGAAGGCCACCGACCACGTCCAGCCGGTGTGGCCGTCGAACTTCTTGAGCTCCTTGGCGGTCTCCGTGTCCCACATCCGAACGCTGTGATCCATGCTGCCCGAGAGAATCTGCTTGCCATCCTTGCTGACGGCGAGATGGCGGATGTCCCCGGTGTGTCCCGCGAACGTGCGGATCTGGCCGAAGAGGCCCTTGCCGATGGTCGCGCTGAGGACGATGGCCCGCAGCTTGACATCGGCGTCGGTGGCCTCCTTGGCGGCCTTCTTGACCTGATCCAGGGCCGGCTCGCCGATCTCGATGAGCTTCTTCTCCGCTGCCTTGCGGAGTTCGGGATCGTCGTCGCCGAGTTGCTCGATGAGTTTGGCGATCTTCTTCTCGGCGTCCGTCTGTTCTTGGGCCGTCACGCCGCCCATGAGCGCGAGGGCGAAGAGGCCGACGGCGAGGATGAGACGAGGATAGTGCGGACGATTTCGAGCGTTCATGATGCGATGGCTCCCCAGGTGCGCGATGTTCTTTCTATGATGGCAGGCGACGGGGCGGACGGCAACGGGATTCTTCCCCAGGAATTGATTGACGCGGGGATCGACGCGACGATCCACACACACGAATCCCGTGCGAGACGATGCCATGAGTCCCCAAACGGAACAGATCCTCCAGTCGGCGCTCGGCCTTCCAGAGGTCGAGCGAATCGAACTCGCCGAAGCGCTGTTCGCGACTACGACGCCAGTCCTCGATCCAGAGTGGCTCGCCGGGATCCAACGGCGGTCCGAGGAAATCGACAGGGGCGAGGTGACGCTGCACACATGGGCCGAAGTGAAACAGCAATCGCGGGAGTGGCTCGATCAACGATAGAGGATCGTCTCCTGCTTCTACAGAGTCGAGGCGGGTTGATACTCGCGCTTCCCCCGGTGGCGGAAAATCGGGAATTTGTTCGTGGTGTATTGCCGAGGCATCTGCCCGATCATACGATGGCATCGCGTGTCACATCCTCATGGCGTCTCCCTCGAGGGCGTCAGCTCGATCCGCAGGCTTGTCCCAAGAATTGCCACCCGGAGAGCCATTAAGGTGCTTACGGGCAGTGCCGCAGTGTCGTTCGAGAGCGATGAGTCGCGTCGGGCGAAGAAGAGTGGCGAGGAACTTATGCAACAGTCAGCTAGACTGTTGCGCTTGGAGGCGCACTTGTGTACCCCCTTCGGGGTAAATACCACCGAGACAGCACCCTTCATTCAACGGTATTGCGTTTAGCCACAACACCGGAAGATTTCATACTATCTCTGCGCGACGACGCCCACCCGTTCATGCGCATCCAGCGACTCATTTCCTGGTTTCAACCCCCTCGTTCAACTCCGCCAACACCTCTCCCGCGAACTGCTCGACCGTGCCCCGATCGTGCAGGTTAGTGCTGTACGTCAGCCCCAGGCGGAGCCGGCCGTCGGCGACGTGGGCGTTGCACTCCAACACATAGCGGCGCGTGCCGTCGATCTGGTGGAGATGCTCCGTCGAGCGGTGCATCGGGGCGATCGACTCTGCGACTCCTGCCATCGCGTCGAGTTTGCCGATGTAGTTGAGCCGGGCTTGGGCCTGCGGTTGCGACCGCAGCGTTGCGACCGTCTCAGGGTCGCCGAGATACCGCGCCAGGCCGTAGCTCACGCCCTGGTGGGGCGTCTCGGCCAGCTTGTTGACTGTGTGCCGCAGAACCTCCGCGCCGCCCGCATTGGCTCGCCACTCCAGCCAGAGCGGTTGGATACTCGCCAGCCATCCGACGGTGTGGCTGAGGTCGAGGTCTGCGCCGAGGCCGTCGCGTCCGTGACCTTCCAGGTCGATGAGGGCCGATGGGTTATTGGACCAGCGTCCCAGCACGCGGGCCAGCGCCGTGGCCAGCATCGCCTGGATGGGCGTGCCCTTCATCGTGCGAGACAGGAGCGCGGTCGTCGCCTTCTCGTCCAGGTCCACCCACACGCTCTCCGCCGTCGCCCGGCTGTTGACGCCATCGCGGTCTCGAGGCAAAGCGACCGACCGAGAGCGTTGGCCTTCTTCGATCCAGTACGTCGCGGCCTTTTGCATCTCCGGCGTCTGGGCCAGTTCGGCCAGGCGGCGGGCGTAGCGGCGGAACGAGGTCGGCACCGGCGGCAGGACGAACGACTCCCCCTGTGCCAGCGCGCCCAGCAAGTCTTGCTGGAGCAGCCGCCAGGAGACGCTATCGATCACCATGTGATGGATCACCAGGACCAGCTTGCCGGGCACGCCGGGGCCGCGATCGAGCAGGCCGACGCGGGCCAGCGGACCCGTCGTCACGTTCAGTCCACGCTGAAGCTCGGCGATGGCCGCTTCTGCCGACCCTTCGGTCGAGATGTCGAATCGTCGGACGGGAATCGCGCCTTCGACCGGCCCCAGCGTTTGCCCCCAGCCCGACGCGGTGTGCCGGAAGCGCAACCGTAGCGCATCATGGCGCTGGGCGAATGACTCGCATAGTCGTCCAACGGCGGCGATGTCGGGGAGCGACTCCGCGTCCAGTTGCAACGCCTGACTCCAGCCGTGCAGTTCGCCCAACTCCTGGTCGAAGAACCAGTGCTGGATCGGCGTCAGGGGGATCGGGTCGATCTCGCTGTCCTTCGCCGCCTCGATGAGGGTGGGGGCCGGGCCGAGGGTCGCCGCGAGTTCGGCGATCGTCTGGTGCTGATACATCTGACGCGGCGTCAAGTGCAGGCCGGCTTGCCGGGCACGCGAGACCATCTGCAAGCCCTGGATCGAGTCGCCGCCCAGCTCGAAGAAGTTGTCGGTCATGCCGACCCGCTTCACGCCCAGGACTTCGGCCCAGACAGCCCCGAGCGTTTGCTCTTCGGCAGTGCGCGGGGCGACGTATTCGCGAGACTCCTCGCGTTCGGCGGACGGGGCGGGAAGCGCGTTGCGGTCGAGCTTGCCGTTGGGCATGAGCGGCATCGTCGGCAGCATCACGAACGACGACGGCACCATGTAGCCCGGCAGTCGTCCCTCGAGGAACTCGCGAACCGCAGACGAGAGGGTCGCCTGCCCCGCCTTCGGCACGACGTAGGCGACGAGTCGGCGCTCGCCGGGGACATCTTCGCGGGCCAACACGACGCCTTCGGCCAGACCCGGATGCTCGGCGAGCGCCGATTCGACCTCGGCCAGTTCGATCCGGTAGCCGCGAATCTTGACCTGGTGGTCGATGCGTCCCAAGAACTCCAGGTTGCCGTCCGGCAGCCAGCGGGCCAGGTCGCCGGTGCGATACAGGCGCTCGGGCTGGCCGGGCCGCACGGCCATCGTCACGAAGCGCGCCGCCGTCAACTCGGGCTGATTCAGGTAGCCGCGCGCCACGCCCGCGCCGCCGATCCACATCTCGCCGGGTACGCCTGCGGGGACGGGCTGTTGGCGGGCGTCGAGCAGGTAGACCGTGACGTTCGTGTTGGGCCGACCGATGGGCATCGTGTTCGGCTTCCACTCCGAGGCGGGCCGCATCTCAGGGGAGTCGGCGGGGACGCCCGCCGTTTCGGGTCGGCTGACGAGCGAATACGTCGTCGCGAGGATGGTCGTCTCGGTCGGGCCGTAGGTGTTGCTCCAGTTGACCCGGTCGCCGACCTTCCCGAGCCAGGCGGTCAGACGGTCCGGCAGCACCTTCTCGCCGCCGACGATCACCCATCGGAGGGACGCGGGCCAGGGCAACACGGAGTGCGCCAGGTCCGACACCCAGAAGTGCCAGTACGCCGTCGGCAGATCGACGACGGTGACGCGCCGCCGGTCCAGCCAGGCCAGGAAGTCGGCGAGTGAGAGCGTCGCTTGTGGCGTGCGCAACACCAGCGTCGCGCCAGAGAGGAGCGTCGGGAAGATTTCCTCGGCCGCGGTGTCGAAGCTGATCGAGGCGAACTGTAGTACGCGGTCGCGCGGGGTCAGCGCGTAGCGGGCCATGAAGTCTAGGTTGTGGTTGACGACCGCCCGATGCGGGACCATCACGCCGCGCGGCACGCCGGTCGAGCCGGAGGTAAAGATCACATAGGCCAGGGAATTCGGATCGCCCCGAGGGACGAGGTCGTCCGCCGGCTCACGCGAGAGAGACTCGGCGTCCGCATCGAGGAGGATGCGTGTCATGGGGCGCGAGGTGCCGACGACCTCGACGAGATCCTCTTGCGTGACGAGGACCGATGCCCGCGCGTCCTCGAGCATGAACGCCAGTCGCTCGCGCGGGTACTCCGGGTCGAGCGGGAGATAGGCACCGCCTGCCTTGAGGATGCCCAGCATCCCGACGATCATCTCGGGCGAGCGCTCGACGCACAATCCGACCAGCACATCGGGGCCGATACCCTGAGATCGCAGCCGATGGGCCAGCTGGTTGGCGCGGGCGTTCAAGTCGGCGTAGCTCACCGACCCGTACTCGCCGACGATGGCGACCGCGTCGGGCGTGGCGGCGACCCGGTCCTCGAAGAGTTGGTGGAGAGTGCGAGGCGCGATAGCCTCGGGCTTGCCTGCGCTCCAGTCAAACAGCACGCGCTGATACTCACCCCTCGGCATGAGCGGAAGTTCGCCGATGCGCTGTGTCGGGTCGGCGACGATGCCCTCGAGGAGCGTCTCCCAGTTCGAGAGCCAGCGCACAATCGTCTCGGGGTCGAAGAGGTCGGTGTTGTACTGCATGGCCGCCATCAGGCAGCCCTCGACCTCGGCCATCTGCAACGCCAGCTCGAACTGGGCGTCGCGCTCCTCGAGGTCGATCGCCTCGGTGTCGATGCCTCCCAGGGTCATGCGGGCCTTCGACTGTTCCATCATGAAATCGGTCAGGCCGCCCTCGAGCGTCCACGGAGCCTTGCGAACGTCGAACATGGTCTGGAAGATCGGCGAGCGGGCCGGGTCGCGGCGCGGCTGGAGATCCTCGACCAACTGGCCGAACGGGTAGTCCTGATGCGCGAAGACATCGAGGACGTTCTGACGGACCCGCGCCAGAACGTCGAGGAACGAGGGGTTTCCCATGAGGTCGCCCCGAACGACGACGGGGTTGACGAAGTAGCCCGCGACGGGGGCGAACTCCGGCCGACTCCGCCCCATCGTCGGGCAGCCGACGAGGATGTCGTCCTGCCCGGTAAATCGATAGAGCAGGACGTTGTAGGCGGCCAGCAGGGTCATGAACGGCGTCGTGCCATTGGCCTTGCTCATCGCCCGGATCGACTCGGTCAACGCCCGGCTGAACGTCCGCGACTGCCAGGCTCCCTGGTAGGTCTGGACGGCGGGACGAGGGCGGTCCGTCGGCAAGTTCAGGACCGGGAGGTCTCCGCCGAGTTTCTCCTTCCAGAACGCCTTCAGTCGTTGGCCCTCGTCTCCCGATAGCATGGCGGATTGCCACGCCACGAAGTCAGCGTAGGTCGTCGTCGAGACGGGCAGCTCGCACGCCCGGCCCTTCGACTCGGCGTCGTACAGGATGAAGTATTCGCGGATGCACAGGACCAGCGAGACGAGGTCGGACACCATGTGGTGCAGCACGAACAGGAGCACGTGTTCCTCCGCGCCGACGCGCCACAGCACCGCGCGGGCGGTCGGGCCGTTCTTCAGGTCGAACGGCGTCTCCGACTCGGCGACCAGGCGGCGGTGCAGTTCCTGCGCGTCCCACCCGGTGGCGTCGCGCACTTCCAGGGGCACCTTCAGAGAAGGATTAACCCTCTGGAAGGGCCGGCCGTCCGTCTCGTCGAAGGTGGTGCGCAACGCGGGATGGCGATCGACCAGCTTCTGGATGGCGCGGCTCATGGCGGCTACATTCAGAGGGCCGCGCAGGCGAACCGCGTCGGTCATGTTGTAGGCCGTCCCCTCGGGAGACAGCCGTTGGACGAACCACAAGGCGCGCTGACCGGCAGACAGCGGATACTCGACCGGCGCGACTTCCGTGGACGGCGGCGCAGGAGTGGGAGCCGTGTCGCCGCCGTCGAGTTGGGTGAGCAGGACATCGGCGAGGCGCGAGACGCTGGGGCCGCGCATCAGTTCGACGATGGGCAAGTTCAGCCTAAGCTCGCCCTCGACCCAGTTGCGCAGTTCGACGGCCATGAGCGAGTCCAGCCCCGCTTCCGTGAGCGGCTTATCGACATCGAGCTTGGCGGAGG
>JANXSH010000151.1 GCA_025356615.1 Planctomycetia bacterium
GACATGCCTCCGGTCCCCCCTTCCCTTTAGGGAAGGGGGTTAGGGGGTTAGGTCGGACCAGCATCCGACTCATGCCTCCGCCTCTTCACTTGTGTAGATACCAATGCCTCGAGGGGCTGAGGACTTTCCTTGCCACTGACAATGTTCCGCCCATTCTCATGACCCTCTCATCGCCGCGCGGATAGCATCATCAACGGCGGATCGCGTTATCCGCCATCCTTCGCTCCGAGAGCGACGGATCATTGGGGAGGGTTCGCGGGTGGTTAGTGAGATTGGTACCCCCACTCTCCCCCGCGACTCTCGCCCCGACCGGACCCGTGCGACCTCCGAGACCAGGAAACCCAGACGATGCGGGAAGGTAGTGTCCCACTCTCCGTGCCGAAGGCCGAGCCTGTTAGCTCTGGGTGGCTCCCTCGTCCATCGCTGGGAGGGACGAAGGCCGATTCGTCCCCCCTCGTGGAACAAGGTCCGGTCGAACCGTTCGCGGAGGAAGCCATGCGCATCTTACTCGTCGAGGACCATAAGCCTCTCGCCCGCGTCTTGCGTCAGGGGCTGGAGGAGGAGAACTTCGCCGTCGATCTCGCCGCCGACGGCGAGGACGCCGACTTCAAGGCCCGCAACACGCCTTACGATGTCGTCGTCCTCGACATGATGATCCCCAAGATCGACGGCCTGACCCTACTCAAGCAGTGGCGGAAGGACGGCATCAAGACGCACGTCCTGGTGTTGACCGCGCGCGGGGAGACTCAGGATAAGGTCCGCGCCCTCGACTCGGGGGCCGACGACTACATGACGAAGCCGTTCGAGTTGGAGGAGTTGCTCGCCCGGCTGCGGGCGCTGATCCGGCGCGAACACCAGGTCAAGGATCCGGTCCTCCGCATCTACGACCTCGAGATCGACACCTCGGCGCGGACCGTCAAGCGCGCCGGGCAGGCAATCGCACTGACGCCGCGCGAGTACGGGTTGCTCGAATTCCTGGCGTTCCACCGTGGGAAGGTCGCGACGCGCAGTATGATATGGGAACACCTCTACGACGAGCAGGACGAGAGCACGTCGAACGTCGTCGATGTCTACATCCGCTATCTGCGGAACAAGGTCGATAAAGGATTCGATCTCCCCCTGATCCTGACGCGCTGGGGCGAAGGGTACTTGCTCCGCGGGGAAGAGTGAGGTCACGACCGCCATGCGTTCCATCCGGCTCTCCCTTCTGGTGTATTTCCTCGGCCTCGTCTCCCTGGCTCTGGGGGCCACGTCGCTTCTCGTCTACCGCTCGACTCAGCAGACGCTGAAGGACAAAGAAGATGCGATGACCGAACTCATCCAGGCCAGGCATAAAGAACGCTGCCGCGAGGAGAAGGAACGCTTCGATGAGCAACTGCTGAGAAAGGCTGGGAGCCTGGCCCGGCGATCCAAAGTGACGATCCGAGGCGAGAAGCTCATCTATTACCCCTATTCCCGGATGTTTTTGGGAGTGACCGGATCGTTCATGCTCCCGAATTCCTTCGCAACACTACCTGGTGCGTTGGCGTGGTGGACGCGGCCCCATTTCGTCGATCCGATCAATCTGAGACAAGCGGTCGAAATCGAGATCCCCAAATCCGACCTCGATTTACCGCCAGAAGTCTCTTCCGGCGAATACTTCCAGATCGATAGTAACTTCAGAGGTGCCCCTCTGCGGTCGAAATCGCTCGGGAACACGGCGTTCCCCGACGTGCATGGATTCGCCGCCGAGGACAGCGTTCGGTCGCAGATCGACAATATCGAGTTGGCTGCTTCTCTCTCGGTGCGGCGCATTCGACTCAAGGTAAAAAGTACAGACGCAACTTTTGCATGGCGAGAGGGTTCCAGCTATCCTCGAATTACACCGGGTCCGGTTGTTGGCCCGCCCGCACCCCGCCCGGGCAATCCGCCACCCAATAGACCGCCGAACGGAGGAGGTCGCCCGAACAGGCGTCCTAACCTCATCATCTACATCCAATACGCCATCGATACGACGGTGCTGGACAAGACCCTCGGTGATCTCCTGAGCGCGCGCGATGAGGAAATCGCCGCGCTGGGGGAGCAGACGACGCTAGCCCTGGCCCGGCAGCGCAACGGCTTGATCGGCATTTCGACGACGACTTTCCTCGCCACTATCATCGGTGCCTGTTGGCTCGTTTGGGCGGGACTGTCGCCCTTGCGCCGGCTCACGGAGGCCGTCAGCCGAGTTTCGGCGAAAGACTTCCGCCTCCCGTTGGGCGATGCCCCGATGCCGGCCGAACTCCAGCCGATCGTCGATCGCCTCAGCGAGACGCTCGACCAACTCAAGCGCGCGTTCACGCGGGAGAAGCAATCGACCGCCGACATCAGCCACGAGTTGCGGACGCCGCTCGCCGCCGTGCTGACCATCCTCGAGTTGGCGCTGCGCAAGCCGCGCACCGCAGACAAGTACCGCGAGATGCTCCTGGATTGCCAGGCCAGCGCGCTGCACATGAA
>JANXSH010000202.1 GCA_025356615.1 Planctomycetia bacterium
CGACTCGATGCGTTTGATGGCAGATCCGAGCCGGCCGTCGAGGGTGTGGGCGTAGGCCGTGACCTCGAACGTCGTCACACTATCGCTCAGGTCGAAGGAGACGTTGGTCTTGCCATCGTTCAGCACGAGGACGGGGTGCCAGTAGACCGTCTCGGCGAAGTCGTCGCGGACGCCGGGGGTCGTCTCCTTGTGGACGTGGGCGTACTCGCGGATGACGAACGGTGGTTCGGCCATCACGCTGCGGTCCTTCGCCTCCTTGGCTTCTGCCTTCGCCAGGCCGAAATTCTTGCCGTCCTGTAGGCGGCGTGCGGCACCGCCGACGGTGTTCGGCATCGCCCGCATGCGTTTGAGTTGGTCGTAGGGCACGTTCCGGTCCAGCCGAGCGTTGAGTTGCTCGTCCATGAAGCCTGCCTGTTTCTTGTCGTCACCCAAAAAGCCAGCCTCGGGCCTACCCTTGGCGTCAGGTGCCCGCATCATCCCTCGTCCGCCGAAGCCTTCGCCTGCCTTGTCGAGCTTCTTCCCCATCAGGGGAGGCATCGCCCCTCCGGGCATGGGCGGTCCGCCGCCCCCGACTGCGGCCATGCCAGGCGGGGCCAGGGCTATCGGCATGGCGAGGTCGGCCTTCTTTTCGTCCATTATCAATCCATCAGCCTTACCGCGCATCAACTCGACTTCGAGTTCGGGAATCGTCGCTTCCGCGACCTCGCGTAACTCCCGGCTCGCGCTCGGCACTCCCAAATGGCTCGGCGACAGCGCGACAAGGAACAGCAGCAAGCCGCAGGTGGTCGCCAGGTAGGCCCAGCGGACCTCGGTGCGACGCACCAAGGCGACGACCGCTATCAGGAACAGCAACCCGATGAGGGCGGGAAGCAGCAGACTACGGGTCTTGTGGAACCGATCGTCGAATCGGGTCAGCGCGGCCAGCGCGGCCTTGTAGTCCTTGTCGTCGCCCGCTTCCGCGACGACCACCTGGACGGCGGCGGCATGCGCGGCCTTGGCCTCGTCGATCCGGTCCTGGTCGAAGTCGGTGTACTGCGGCTGGGACTGGCCGATCATGACGAGCAGTCGCTCGCCCTCTTCTCGCTGGCGGAGGCGGTCGTTCTGGGGCAAGCGGTCGGCCTCCTCGAGCAAGCGCTGGCGGAACCGATCGGGATCTTGTTCCGCGAATCGCCGCCAGCCCTGCGTACCTAGCAACAGGTCGAGCGCCTGCGGTGCCTTGGCCTGCGGGCCGAGCAGGAAGTCGGCGTATTCGAGGTCGTCGGCGCGGCTGATCTCGGAGCCGAGCATGAAGTGGGTCGGCATGCTCCGGTCGGTCTTCAGGTCCGCGAGGTTGACGACGGAGCGATCGACGACGCCGAGCAGGACGATGGCCGGGGTCTGCTTCTCCTTCTCATCGGTCGCGATGAGGGAGAGGTTGACCTTCTGGCCCGGCAGGTAGCGGCGCTGGTCGGGGCTGATCGACACATCGATCCGGCCGCGCGGCTGGCGGTAGACGAGGCGTTCCGCGATCGGCTTTAGCAGGCGTTGCGTCTGGCCGGTCGATATCTCCTCGAACACCGTGACGCGGCAAACGCCGCCCGCGCCGCTCGTCGGGGTCAGCGTCGCCTCGGTCTGGCCTCGCCCCAGGGCGGCGGTCGCCAGGACTTCGCCCCGGCAATAGGCACCGACGAGGAGCGAGCGCGGCTTCGTGCTGGCGACGTGGACGCCGATCGGCTCTCCCGCCTCGAAGACGCCCTTCTCGACCTTCAAGACGACGCCGTCGGGCCGCACCACGGGCAACGGCTTCTTCTCGACCACCCCGGCGGGCGTGTCGATCTGGAGCGAGTAGGCCGCGCCGGGGCGAGGCGTGAAGGCGAACACCCCGTTGCCCTGATTCACGCCGGGTTGCTTATTATCGCTGAGGGTGGCGACGGCGACGGGCAGCGGCTTACCATTCTCGAGGAGGACGCCTCGCAGTTCGGCGGGCTTGCCCAGCGGAGTACGGGCCTGGAAGTAGACGCGATTGAGCAGGCCCGCGACGAGTTCGCCGCCCTCGGGGAAGAACTCCACGTCGAGCTTCGCCAAGACGAGCGGGATGGGCCGGACGATGGTCTCCGTCGCGCCGTCGATAAACATGATGGCGAGGCTGGCCGAGCCGCGCTCGATCCGCTGGGGTAACTTGAAACGAATCAGGACCGCCCCGTCATTATCGGTCTTCATTTTCAGACGCATCGACGACTCGCGACCGAGGGCGTCGTAGTGCTTGTCGTCCACGGTGATCGCGGCCTCGACGTTGGCGTTGCGGACCGCCCCGCCTCCGGCCAGCGTGGCCGAGGCGCGAACCTGGACCTCGTCGCCGGGGCCATACGTCGAGCGGTTGAAGTCGATCTTCTTGTCGAGCCGGGGCTTCTGGAAGCGATTGACGACGAACTTCCGCGTCACCGGGGCGAATCGGCCATATTGCTCGTTGATCGTGAGGGTGTATTCGCCGCCGGGCGCTTCCGGCTCGATCGGCCAGGTGCCCGCGCCGATGCCGCGGACCGGCTTGTCATCCGGGCCGACGACGGCGTGCATCGCGTCTTTGCCGTCTTGGAGAACGACTGCGGTTCGTCCCTGGAGGATGTTGCGAACCGCGCCAGTCGGGGTCGTGATCGTCGTGAGGAGGACGAAGTCCTCGGCGGGCGGCTGGAGGGTGAGCCGGTCGAGTGTCAGGGAGCGGAAGTGGACGAGTTCGCCGGGCTGATACATCGGCTTGTCGGTCGTCAGGTGCGTGAGGTAGACGGGCGCGGTGAGTTGGACCTGCCCGGAGAGCTGGACCGCCTCGCCCCCGCCGCCACTCATCTTGCGGGCCGAGACGAGCATGCCGAGCGACTGCCCCGCCTGGAGACGAACCGTCGGCGGAATGCGGACGCGATAGACGCCGGGCGACTCCCTCGAGATGGTCAAGTCGGCGTCGGCCTTGTTGTCGTCCTTCGATTTTTTGGCCGTCTCGCGGAGATGCTCACCGCGATCGAGGCTCGCCGAGAGTTCCACGTCTGCGGGTTTGTCGTTGAGGTCCACGGTGCGGACCTGGAACTCGGCGGGCGCGCCGGGCTGGACCGTTCGCGGGCCGGTGACGACGAGCCGCAGTTCGCGGGCCTGGATCTCGTGGCGGATCTCCTCCACCTTCTTGCCGGCCTCGTCGATCTTCTTCCGGGCGTCGGCGACCGAGTTATCGTGCCGATCGACGACATCGCGGTTCTTGGCGTATCGCTCCTGCGCCCTGTAGGCGGGGACGGACAGCCCAGCGATAGTGAGCAAGACAGCGGCGGCGGCGGCCCATCGTCCCCAATGACGCGAGGGTTTGGCGAGCCGAGGCCGAATGGGCAGGAGGACCGGACGCGGGGCGGCCTCGACCGCTTCCGTCGGGGCGACGAACTGCACGTCGGGGAATTGCTGGCGAGCTGCCGACGCGAGGAGACGCTGGTGGGCGCGCGCCTTGTCGAGGCCCGCCTGGCAGGTCGGGCACCCCGCGAGGTGGTCGCGGAAGGTCTTCGCCTCGGCCTCGTCGAGGAGGTCGTAGAGGTGATCCAGCATTATTTCTTGACAGCCGAGACAGCCGGTCATGATTCTCTCCCACATCGAGGCGGGTGGTCCCGTCTCGCGATTCCCGCGTTCAGCAGGCCAACACTTTGCGTAGTTTCGATAGCGCCGATCGCATCTGGGTCTTGACGGTACCGACGGGGCGGTTGGACATTTCGGCGATCTGCTCGTAGGTCAGCTCGCCGTTCTGGCGCAACAAGAACACTTCTTTCTCTTCCGGCCGGAGGTGCATGAGCGCCTCGCGGAGCAGGTCGAGGGATTCGCGTTCCTCGAGGTCGCGTGTCGGCGGCGGACTTTCGATGGTCGGCATGATGTCGCTTCCGGGCATGGCCTTTACTCGCCGCTTCCAGGCGCTACGCTGGAGATCCTTGGCCGCGTTCAGCC
>JANXSH010000210.1 GCA_025356615.1 Planctomycetia bacterium
GGCCGCTGCTCCGCGTCTGCGGGGCCGACGAGGTGGTGGAGGCGCAGACTACGTCGGACGACGCCGAGAACTCCAAGCCCGACCCGGACATCCTCCACGCCGCGCTGGCGCAACTCGACCTCCCGGCGGACCAGGTCATCATGCTCGGCGACACGCCCTACGATGTCCAGGCGGCGTTGAAAGCAGGCGTCGCGGTGGTCGCCCTTCGTTGCGGGGGCTGGTCGGACGCGGACCTCGCCGGGGCGTTGGCCGTCTACGACGGCCCCGAGGATCTCCTGGCCCGGTACGACTCCTCTCCCTTCTCGCGTTGAGGTGGTCGCCTGGGGGCACTCCGTTGCGTAGGCGATGGAAGCGGGGTTCTCACCCCCCGCGTGGAGGGATGCCGGCCCCAGAGATCGGTCCGTTGCTCCCTTTTACACCTCGAACAGCGTCTTCTGTACCGGCAACGGCGGCGCGAACGGCGACACGACGTCCAGCTGGGGTGCCCGCGTCGCCAGAAGCGCTTGCATCCGGCGGGCGTTCACGGTCGCCTGGCTGCGCTGGCAGTTGTTGAACATCAGCAGTGCCCTCTCCGTGCCGCCCTCCTCGTTCCTCCGCACCAACTCGTCGATCCACTCGCCCAATTCGTCGTCGGTATAGTCGTAGTCGTAGCGCCCCCCGCCGCCGGCGTACCACTTGTCGGCGTTGCGCGAGTGGAGTCGGACGTAGGCCGTCGAGGTCGATTGGACCCAGCCGCTCGGGAACAGTCCGGCAAGCGGAGGCGCATCGACCGCGACCAGGTTGATTTGCTTCTCCCTGAGCCACGTCGGCAGTCCCTCGCGGAACCAGGAGCGGTGGCGGAATTCGACGCCAAGACTCAGATGGCTCAACTCGCGAGACAGGGTCGTGATCCAGTCGCACGCCGGGCGGGTGCAGTGCATCGACTGCGGGAACTGTGCGAGGAGACCGGCGAGTTGGCCCCGCCGCGACAGCCCCTCGACGGCGTGGCGGAAGCCGGGCAGGTCGAGCGGGTTCCGGTCGTGGCTGATCGACTGCGGCACCTTGACCAGGAATTGGAAATCCGGTGGTGTCTTGTCCGCGATGCGCGTCAAGGCCGCGCGCGTGGGCGGCTTGTAGAAGGTGAAGTTGAGTTCGACGGCGGGGAAGCGCCTGCAATAGTACGACAGCATACGCGAGGAGGGAGTTCCTTCGGGATAGAACTCGCCCACCCAGTCGGAGTACGAATACCCAGAGGTGCCGATCCAGACTTGCATGGTGGTGACCGATAGGGAGCCATCCCGGCCGTTCCGCCGCCGGGAACATACCCCCGATTACACCACGATTCGGCTCCGGATCGTAGGTCAGCAGGTGCCCATCCGAGCGAATTTTCGCGTCACAACTCGACGTGCGATTCGGAGCGGTGGGTCACTCGGCTTTCGGAGTGTGACGACAGGGGGGCCATCGAGAGGTCGTTCTGATTCGCCCAACTCAAGACGCGCCGGGCGATGTCGGCTGCGGCGGTGGAATGGACGGCGGGCAATCCCTGGTCGCGCGGCACTCCCAGGTCGATGTTGAGCATTCTCTGAACGACCTCGGCGGTGGCCAGGGCGATCTCGCGGTTCGGCAAACGGGCCAGCTCGTGGAGCGCCGCCACGGCCTCGGGGCTGGAGTCGATCGACAGGAGCCGCTCGGCGGCGAGGAGCCGCACCGGCGCGGGCATCGAGGACTGGATCAGTTGCCGAAGGGCTCCGGCGTCCAGCTCGCGATGGTCGATCAACAGCCGCGCCAGCTCGACGCGGAGCATGGCGGGGGTCGTGGACCCGAGGAGGTGTTTCCGCAATCGATCGGGCAGTTCCGATGTCCCGCCGGTGGCGAGCATCTGCCCGTAGTAGGCTCCGAGGGTCGCCGCCGCCCGCTGGGAGATCAGCCCCTTCTCGGCACACCAGGCGTGCAGGTCGTTGAGCGTCTCCTGGGTCAGGGCGTTGCCCCCCAGGCGCAACGCCCCGTCACCGAGGCAGGTCGGGTCGTTGAGGGCGTTGCGGATCAGGTCGCGTAGCCAATACCACCGCTGCTCGCTGTTCCACAGGAGTGCTTCGGTGGCCGTCTGGCGCACCAGGGCGGACCGATCCCGCAACAACTCCCCGAGCGACTCGACCATGCCGCGATCCTCGGCGTTGGCCAGCGCGTTGACCGCCGTCGCGCGCACCTCCGGCTCCTGGGCGCGCTTCGCCAGTTGGAGGATCACTTCGGTCTGGCCCGGCCTCCAGCTCAGGCGGTACTCGAGGGCCGCGAGCGCGGCAACGCGGACGGCCGGCCGGTGGTCGGCCAGCATTTCGATCGCGGGCGACGCATCGACATGGAGGCACTCGCGCAGGGCCTTCACCTCGGGAAGGAACCTGCACTGCATCAAGTCGCCCGGCCAATCCTTGCGTGCCTGGAGTCGGGCGGCGAGGAGCCTGGCGCGGCGAATCGTCGTCGCACCCGAGTCACGCAAACACTGTAGCGCGAAGAAGACCACCGGGATGACGAGGAGGATCGACCGCGAGACGTGGAGCCGCCAGTCCAGTTGGCCGGGACTCCCCACGACGATACAACCCAACGCGATCACATAGAGCAAGATCACGACCGAACTGGACGACTCCCGTCCGAATCGTGTTACCCAGAGCGAGGCAAGACAGGCGACGGCCTGGACCCCGGCCCCTAGCCAGAAGAGTTGCGATTCCGTGTGGGGGTTATGCGCCCCGGCTGCGAGGAGCAGCGTCAGGGGCAACAACAGGACGCCAACACTCCCCAAGCGAATCAAGGGGTGAGGGCCGGTCCGAGACGCCATCGAAGGTAACCGCGCGTGCATGGAAACTCTCGAAGTGGATCCCATCGACTCGTTCGTTCGCGGAAGGGCCAACGACGACCGTGAGGATCTCAGACAACTATGGCTTACGCCCGGTCGATTGCCAAGCGGGAGGATGAATTCCGGAGGATATCTTTCGACGAAGACGCCCCAGGCGAGGGTCCACTCGACCGGGGCGTCCTGATTTCGCTCGTCGTCCAGCGGTCATTTCCCGCCGCCGAAGAGCCTTCCGATGAGACTGTTCCGGGCCTGTACCGGCGGGGGGGCCTGGGGTTGGTTCCCGACGACAGGCAGTGCGGCGGAGGATTGCGGCCTCGACACCGCTGCGGGCGCGGCACCTCGCCGGGTGGAGACATCCTGTAGTTTCGCCTTCAGGTCTTCCATCTTGCTCTGGAGCGCCCCGTTGCGCTCGAGGCGCTCGAGTTCGTGCCGGATCTCGCCGAACAGGCGTTGCAGGTCGTTCCGCTGGCGGGCCATCTCGGCGCGCTCGCGGGCCATGCTCATCTCCATCTGGCGCATCTGGTCCATGAGCGTGGCCTCGTCCTCTTGCAGCTGACGCCGCTCGCGTTCGAGTTCTTCGCTCAGCGAAAGCAAGTCGTCTTCGCGGGGGGCCGGCCCCTGACGACTCGTAGGCTGGTTCGCGTGCTCGTCGAGGCCGGCCTGGGCCTCCCCGAGTTTCAGGTGGAGCAAGCGGATCACCTCGGTCTTCTCGTCGATGATCTGCTCGCACTCTTGCAAGCGCTCCTCGAAGGCGCTCGCGTCGGGCGTCTGCTGCGTCGCCTCGATCAGGGCCTGCTCGAGTTCCGCGCGGAGGGCGTGCAGCTGCGCGTTGTCGGAGCGGAGCTGTTGTATCTCCTGGGCGTCGCCGCCACTCGGCCCGTCGTCGAGGCTGTACCGGGGCTGATAATTCCCGTTATAGCCGCCCTGGAAGTTCTCCGAAGTGGAGAGAGGTCTTGACATGGATCCCTGTCTCCCGTCTTTACACACGTCTGATCGTCATCACCCAGGCGAGAAGACTCCGCCAGCCGGTGCCGGCGGTTCGTCTCCGCAAACTATAGGTCATGAATCTCGCGAGTAGGTTCCAGGCGGGAAGAATTTTGTCAGGGCGAACTCGCTCCTTACTCCGTAGCACATTCCCGCCGGTCCGTGATGTATCCGGGCGAGGAATGACCTCACCGCCCCAGCCCGCCTCCTTACAGGCACTGGTATCTACACAAAGGAAAGGTGAAGCCGGTGTAAGGCCGACCCCACCCCCCAACCCCCTCCCCTAAAAGGGAGGGGGAGCCGGAGGCATGTCTGAAAGTGTGAAGTCTCCCACGGGCCGGTCTTGCTCCCCCTCCCTTTTAGGGGAGGGGGTTGGGGGGTGGGGTCGGCCTTACACCGGCTTCACCTTTCCTTTGTGTAGATACCAATGGCCAGGGGGGGTTGGGGGTGAGGTCTTCGCGTCTCCTCACCCCGTGTTCTTCAACCCCGCCGCGATTCCGTTGATGCTCTCCAGAACCCCGGTCCGCAACTCGTCGGAAGGCTCGTCGCTGTCCCGGAGTCGGCGGAGCAACACGGTCTGGATGAAGCTCAGCGGATCCACATACGGGTTCCGCTGCTGGATCGACCGGGCCAGGACCGGCATCCGCTCGAGCAAGGTCTGTTGATTCGTCACTGCGCAGATCATCTCGACGCTCAGCCGGTGTTCGTCCGCGATCCGGTCGTAGATCCGCCCGGCCAACTCTTGATCTTCGACGAGGTCGGCGTAGAGCCGGGCGATCGTCATGTCCGCCTTCGCCAGGATCATTTGCGCGTTGTCGAGCGTCGTCGCCCAGAAGGGCCAGCGCTCGTACATCGCCTGGAGGGTCGTCAGCCCCTCGGGATTCGCCGAAAGGTATTCCTTCAGCGCGCTCCCAAGGCCGAACCAGCCGGGGAGTGTGTGTCGGCTCTGCATCCAACTGAACACCCAGGGGATCGCGCGCAACTCGTCGATGCCCGCCGTCGCCGCCTTACGCTTCGCCGGGCGCGAGCCGAGTTTGAGTTGCGATATCTCCGCGATGGGGGTCGCCTGCGCGAAGTAGGTCAGGAACTCCGGCGACTCGTAGACCAGCGCGCGGTAGTGCCCCCGCGCCCCCGAGGCGAGACGATTCATGACCTCCTGCCAGGCCGGGTCGGGCGCGTCGTCCTCGCCGGGGAAGCTCGCCAGCAACACCGCGTGGATCAGCTGTTGGACGTGGCGCTCGGCTATCGCGTGGTGGCCGTAGCGGTCCGCGATCATCTCGCCCTGTTCGGTGATGCGACTCCTCCCGTTGACCGTGCCGGGCGGCTGGGCCAGGATGACGCGGTTCGCCGGACCGCCGCCGCGCCCGATCGCGCCGCCCCGTCCGTGGAAGAACTCCACGGCGACGCCCGATCGCAGGGCCAGCTCCGTAAGTTCGATCTGGGCGCGGTACAGCGACCACGTCGATTGGAGGAACCCCGACTCCTTGTTGCTGTCCGAGTAGCCGAGCATGACCTCCTGCCTGCCGCCGCGAATCTGGACGTGACGACGATAGCCGGGGTTCTCGAAGAGCCGGCCGAGGATGGCGGTCGCCGAACGCAGCGCGTCGAGCGTCTCGAACAGGGGCACGATGTCCAGGCGGCTCAGCCCTTCGCGCGGGCGGTACAGTCCCGCCTCCCGCGCCAGCAGCAGTACCTCGAGGAGGTGGGCCGGCTCCGTCGCCATGCTGATGATGTACGTCTGGATCGCCTGCGGACACTGCCTCTCGAGGACGGCCGCGATCGTGCGGAACGTCTGCACCACCTCCACCGTCTCCTCGGAGTACGCCAGGTGCGTCGGGATCAGCGGGCGGGTGCTTTCGAGTTCGTCCTCGAGCAGTTTCAGGCGTTCTTCAGACGATTTCGCGAGGTAGTCGGCGCACACCCCCGCCGTGCGGAAGATTTCGTCGAGCGCCTCCGCGTGGCGAATGGAGTGCTGGCGCACGTCCAGCGTGAGCAGGTGCAACCCGAACACCTCGACGAGCCGGATCAGGTCGTCCAGCGCGCCGTCGGCGGCTGCCGTCGCCCCGGCGGCGCGCAACGAATCCGCGAGGAGGACGAGTTCGCGGCGCAACTCCTCGCCGCCCAAGTAGACGCCTACGGGCGGTTTCGCCGCGTCCTGCCCCCATCGGAGATCGACGCCGTCGAGGTGGGCGAGCGTCCGCCGGAGGCGGGTCATGATCGCCCGGCACTTCAGCCGGTACGGCTCGTGCATCGGCTGGCCCGCGAGTTCGGGGAGCGCAGCCACGTCCGCCGCCAGCGCCGTGAGCAGTTCCGGCGTCGGCGGCGCGAAGGCGTCCGTCTGGCTCAACCTCCCCGTGAGGCTACCGACGCGATCGAGGTAGCACCGCAGGACCGTCCGCTGGTGCATCCCCACCGCCTGGGCGGTCGTCCCGTGGGTCACATGCGGGTTGCCGTCCCGGTCGCCGCCGATCCAACTGCCGAACCTCAAGAGCGCGGGCAATCGATCCCGGTACTCCGGGTAGACGGCCCGGAGGGCGTCCCGAGTCTCGCGATAGATCGAGGGCACGAGGTCGAACAACGCCCCCTCGACGACCTCGAGACCTTGCCGCACTTCGTCGAGGACCGAGGGCCGGTTGATCCGCACGAGGTCCGATTGCCACAGCGACTCGATCTCCTCCGCGATCACCGAGAGGGCGGCGACGCGCTCGCGCGGCAAGAATTGGGTCCGCTCCATGCGATCCATCTCGTCCGTGATCCGCCAGATCTTCTCGAGGACGGTCCGCCGCCGCGCCTCGCTCGGGTGGGCCGTGAACACCGGGACCAGCACCGCCTGCCCGAGGTGTACCCCGAGTTCCTCCGGCCGGACGCCGCGCTCCCGGAGCAGCCGCAGGGCCGACTCGATGCTCTCGCCGATCGGCTCCGGGGCCGACCTCCGCTCCCGGTCGCGCAGGGCACGCACGCGCGCTTGTTGCTCGGCGAGGTTGACCAGGTCGAAGAACACCGTAAACGCCCGGATGAGCATGCGGATGTGCGGCAAGTCGAGTTGCTCGAGTCTTCGACGCAGGGCGCGAGCGTCCTCGACGGAGTGCGTCGCGCGCAGCGCTCGCGTCGCCGCACGCACCTCCTCCTCGAGGTCGAACGCATCCTGCCCGGCGACGCGGAGGATGACTTTTCCGAGCAGGTCGCCCAGCAGGCGGATGTCGGTGGTCAGAGAGTCCATGTTCGTTGACTCGAGCTACTGGGGGTATCGAGGAGCGAGGGCGGCAAGATGGCTTGCCGCCCTTTGGATCATTGTAGGATTTCCGTCCCCGAAATGACTCTATCCGATTGGCGACAGCACGCGGATACACTGCCGACGGAACCCAACGTAACCGGCTCCGATCGTCACCACGCAGTACGCCGCGATCGTCGCCGGGTGAGCCCCGTGCTGCAACAACTTCGCCGTGTCGAGATAACTCTCGCCGGTCAGCCACGCGACCGCGAGATACGAGCCGTTTGCCAGCAAGCAAAAGGTGGCGATGAACCACATCCAGCCACGCCGCACGAGGAGAGCAGCAACCATCGGCGCGATGGCTCCGAAGATCGGGCCACCCCAGAGGGTGATGAGCGGGTGAGGGTCTGGGTCGAAACTGCTGTGCGGCAGGTGCCACGGGGCTAGATCCGCGTGCTGTAACGTCCCGCCCGAGGCCCAGGCACCGAGAATGTGCCCGGACTCGTGGACGAAGGTCATCACACACCAGGACGCCGCGAGAAGCAGTCCGAATCGGAACCAGCGATTGAGCATTGGGGGCATTACCCTGCTTTCCGGCCGCTGGAGATGGATTCGTATCCGAGTAACGGTTCGGATGCAGGGACGAGAAACGCCCGATAAACAGCTCGTCACTTGAAAAAGCCGAGCCTCCGACGCATCCAGCCGAGGCACTGGTCGAAGGCGGAGGGCGAGTAGTATTCCTGCTTCCCGACCACTCTGCCGTCATCGCCAAAATGAATGTCGAAGGAGAACCTCCCGATGTACCAGGTTTCACGGAATCGGACTTCCCCGCCAACATCCCGAGGTCCGGGCTTGCCGAAATCGCAATGCACCGACGTGTACTGGCCGAACGCCTCCGAAACCTCATCGAGGGACATGCCGATCTCGATCCCATCGTAGGCCGCGCGAGGGCCGGGGCCGATAGAAGGCCGGGTGCCCCAGGCGACCGCGAGGCAGGCGAGCAGGACAGCGAGCATCATGATCGCCTTGATCCGAAAGCGGGGCCTATCCACGATCACCTCCGAAGTGAGTTCGGGCCACGATTGACTGGGCGAGACCGATCACCCTTGCTGCACATCCAGCCACTCGTGCTTCTTCGCCGACGCCAACACGGCGTCGAGGACGAGCTGCGTGTGGTACGCATCGCGGAAGTCCGGCATCGCCGGCTTGCCGTTCGAGATGCCCTCGATGAAGTCCGCGACCTGATGCACGAAGCTGTGTTCGTAGCCGATCTGGAGGCCGGGCACCCACCACTTGCTCATATAAGGCTGGTCGCCGTCGGAGACGTGGATCGAGTGCCAGCCCCGGATGATGCTGTCGTCGCGGTAGTCGAAGTATTGCAGGCGGTGGAGGTCGTGCAGATCCCACTGGATCGAGGCGTTCTCGCCGTTGATCTCGAGCGTGTAGAGCGCCTTGTGCCCGCGCGCGTAGCGCGTCGATTCGAAGACGCACAGGGAGCCGTTGGCGTGCCTGCCCATGAAGATGCAGGCGTCGTCGATGCCGACCTTCTCGACCTTGCCCGTCAGGTTGTGCATGCGCTCCTTGACGAACGTCTCGGTCATGGCGTTGAGCGTCGTGATCGGGCCGTTGAGCCAGAGCGCCGTGTCGATGCAGTGGGCGAGCAGGTCGCCGCTGACGCCGCTGCCGGCCGCCTCCACGTCGAGCCGCCACAGGCCGTTGCCGCCCTGCGGGAGGTCCGACTTGATCGTCCAGTCTTGCAGGAACTGCGAGCGGTAGTGGAAGATGCGGCCCAGCCTGCCCTCGTCGATGAGCTGCTTCGCCAGCGAGACGGCGGGCACCCGGCGGTAGTTGTACCAGACCATGTTGGCGACGCCCGCCTTCTCGACGGCCTCGACCATCTTCAGCGCTTCCGGGCCGTTCATGGCGAGCGGCTTCTCGCACAGGATCATCTTGCCCGCAGCGGCACACGCCAAAGCGATCTCGGAGTGCAGGTTGTTGGGCACGCAGATATCGACCACGTCGATATCCTTACGTTCGATCAGTTTGCGCCAGTCCGTTTCGATCGACTCGTAGCCCCACTGGTCGGCGAAGACTTTGATCTGGTCGGCGCTCCGCGCGCAGGCTGCTTTGAGGACGGGGTGATACTTCAGGTCGAAGAAGTTATTGACTCGACGATAGGCGTTGGAGTGCGCCCGGCCCATGAAGCCGTAGCCGATCATCCCGACGTTCAATGGCTTACTCATCGCGGTTGGTCCCTGGAGAGGCTTTCGGATCCTTCTTGGGGGAGTTGTAGTGATCGTAGACTTCGCGGGCCACCCTCGCGCAGAGGAGGTTCCCGGCGTTGTCGCGATCCCACCGGCGGTCGGCGTTGCCCGTCGTCAGGACGCAGACGACGATCGCCCCGGCCGGCGTGAACAGGATCCCC
>JANXSH010000268.1 GCA_025356615.1 Planctomycetia bacterium
CTCCACTCGACCCACCCTACAATCGCCAGATTCCGTCGATGCCCCCAGTTGGAGGAGCCATGTCCACGCCCGCCGTCGTTCTGGAAATGATCGGGGAGTCCCTCCTCGGCTCGCTCTCGACGACGGATGTCGAGCGCGGGCTGGTGGATCGGCCTCGTGTTGCGCGGGAGTTCTGGAGCGCGTGGACGCGCGGACGAGACGGGGCGGCGCGCGCGGCGGACTGGGCGGCGCTGCGATCCCTCTCCGCTTCGGAACAGCAGGTGATGGTCGCCGGCGTAGTGCGCCAGATCCTGCCGGGCCGGGCCGACCCGATGCAGCAGGCGATGGCGCGATACCTGGGCGTCTTGCCCTTCCTCCTGTCCGCCTCGCCCCGACCGATCGAGCAAGCCGACGACCTCCTCCGGCGACTTCCCGCGCGGGTGCCGACGCTTCGCATCGACGACCGGCCCGAGGGGGTCGGCGATCTCCGGCTAACGCGACCCGTCGTCATCACTTCGGGTGCCGAGGTCTGGCAGGCGGTCAACCCGCGATTGCCGCGCCGCAAGCCGAGCCTGTTGGCGTTCTACCCGGCCCTGGCGGCCGACTCCGAGGCGAAAGACCGTCTGGCGGCATACCTCGCCTCGCTCGAGTCGAGTCGGGTTCTCATCGCGGAGCAGACGTTCCTCGATGCGAAAGTGCCCTGCGTTGCCTTCGGCATGTCGGATCGGGCGCTCCTCACGATGGACGAGGTTCCGGTCGAGCAGGCCCGGCTACGATTCGCGAACCTCCTCCGCGCCGTGGCCGAGTTGCATCGGCGGGTGCCCACGCAGGCCGTCGGCCCCCTAGAGATGGGCCAGCTCCTCGCCGGTGAAGAGGCCGAGGTCCATCTGCTCTTACCGAACCCTCCGATCGAGGGGAGTCCGCGCGACGATGTCCTCTCGCTCGGTCAGATCGGGCGTTACCTCGTCGGGGGCGACGAGCGGCTCGCGGACGTGATCGCCTCCTGTGTGGCTGCTGATCCCCTGCATCGACCCGCCGACGCGGGGGCCGTCCTTGCCCGACTCGATCCGACGGGCGAGAAGCAAGCCGCGCCACTGCCAGCGGCGCGGGCACGGCCCCGGCGCGGAGCGGATGTCAATCGCATCCTCGGCGAGTTGCAGCACGCCGCCCCGGAAGCGCCGAAGCTGGTGACGAACGGCGTCGGGATGCGATTCGTCCTGATCCAGCCGGCGACGTTCCGCATGGGGTCGCCGATCGGAGAGATCGGCAGGCGCGACAACGAGGGGCCGGTTCACGACGTGGTCTTCTCGCGGCCCTTCTACATCGCGGTCCACCCTACGACTCAGGAGCAATACCGCCTCGTGATGGGGGAGAACCCCTCGCGATTCCAGGCGGAGTTCGGCGGCGGGCCGACGCACCCCGTCGAGTGCGTCTCGTATGACGACTCGGTCGCTTTCTGTAGGCGGCTCGAGCAAGCCGAGGAGGGGCGAAGGTATCGCCTGCCGTCCGAGGCGGAGTGGGAATACGCCTGCCGAGCGGGCAGCGCGACGGCCTTTTCCTTCGGCGACGCGCTGTCGAGCAGTCAGGCGAGTTTCGACGGGGCACACCCCTACGCCCGCACGATCAGCGAGGCCGAGAGGGCCGCGAGCATCACGCGCAGCCTGACCGTACAGCGGACGACACCCGTCGGCACCTACGAGGCGAACCACTTCGGCCTGTACGACATGCACGGCAACATTTGGGAATGGTGTGCCGATTGGTACGACGGGGCATATTACAAGGAGTGTCCCCGTCAGGATCCGCCGGGGCCGACCCAGGGACTGTATCGCGTGCTACGCGGGGGGTCGTGGAAGAACCAGGCGGTCACCTGTCGCAGCGCTTATCGCAACGCGCTGACGCCGAACCAGCGACAGCCGACGATCGGCTTCCGCGTCGTGCTGGAGTGTCCGACTTGACGAAGGGCCGGCGAGCTAAGGGGCTGAATTCGTGGCACGTTACAACCAGCCCCTTAAACAGGGGCCGCTCGCCTTGATTCCATTACCACACGGAGTCAGTGAATAGTGTCCGATCGCGGCGCGGGTCGTCGAGTGTCTTGATGAGCAGCCTTTGCATGGTGGCAAGAAACGGGTGCGGGTGAATGGGGAAGATCATCTCGGTCCACTCCTACAGGGGCGGGACCGGCAAATCGAACCTGACGGCGAACCTAGCGACGTTGCTTGCGATGCAGGGGCGGCGGGTCGGCGTCGTCGATACGGACATCCAGTCGCCGGGCATCCACGTCCTGTTCGGCCTCGACGAGAGCCAGATGACGCGGTCGCTCAACGACTACCTCTGGGGGCAATGCGCCGTCGAGCAGACGGCGTATGATGTCAGCCCCAGCGAGGTCAAGGCGAAGGGCGGCATCGTCTACCTCATCCCGTCGAGCATCAAGGCGGGCGAGATCGCTCGCATCCTCAAGGAAGGGTATCGTATCGAGGATCTGACCGACGGTTTCTACTCTCTTATCGAGAGGTTGCGGCTGGATTATTTGATGATCGACACGCACCCTGGGCTGAACGAGGAGACGCTCCACTCGGTCGCGATCAGTGATGTCCTCGTGTTGATCCTCCGCCCTGACCGGCAGGATTTCCAGGGGACGGCCGTCACCGTCGAGGTCGCCCGCAAACTCGACGTGCCCGAACTGCTGCTCGTCATCAACAAGGCGCTGACGAGCCTGGATTTCGAGTCGCTGAAGCAGCGGGTCGAGGACACCTACCATGCGCCGGTGGCGGCCATCTTGCCGCAGTGCGACGAGATGATGCAACTTGCTTCCGGCGGCGTATTCTGTGTGCAATATCCTGGGCACCCGCTGACGCGCTTGCTCATCGACCTGGCCCTCCTGATCGGGCGTCCCGTACTCGAGAGTTGATCCTATGCCGTTCACTCCCACACAAACCGGAAGGCTCCTCGCGCTGTCCACGCCGCTGGGGGCGGACAACCTGTTACTCGAACGCATTCGCGGCGAGGAGGCGATCTCGGAGTTGTTCCGCTTCGACCTCGATGTGTTGTGCCTCGCCGACGCGCCCGTCGCGTTCGATGCCCTGCTCGGCCATCCGGCCAACGTCAAAGTGGAGCTGCCGGACGCAACGTTTCGCTACTTCAACGGCATCGTCAGCCGACTCGCCCAGGGCGACTACGTCGCGGGGCCGTTGGGAGATAAGACGTTCGTCCGCTACCACCTCGAGGTGGTCCCGAAACTTTGGCTGTCGTCGCTGTCGCACAAGAGCCGAATCTTCCAGACGTTGTCGGTGCTGGACATCCTGAAGAAGGTGCTGACGGGACTCTCGATCTCCTGGCAGGTGCAGGGGACGCTCGAGCCGCGCGATTACTGTGTGCAGTACAACGAGTCGGATTTCGCCTTCGCCTCCCGGCTCATGGAGGAGGAAGGGATCTACTACTTCTTCGAGCACGCGGACGGGTCGCACCAGATGGTGATCGCCGACACGCCGCAGGCCCACACCGCCGTGCCCGGCCCGGCGACGATCAGCTATCAGATAACTCAGGGCGGGCTTCACCCCGACGACCGCATCTCCGCGCTGCGCAAGAGCCAGGTCGTCCGGCCGGGCAAGTTCACGCTGTGGGACAACAGCTTCGAGCTGGTGGGCCAGAACCTCGAGGCGGTGAAGGCGGTCACGCAGACCGTCGCCGTCGGCACGATCACCCACAAGCTGGCGGTCGCGGGCAACGACGCGATCGAGGTCTACGAGTATCCCGGCCTCTACGCCCAGCGATTCGACGGCATCGCGCCGGGCGGCGGCGACCGCGCGGCCGACGTGCAGAAGATATTCCAGGACAACGCCCGCACCGTGGGCGTCCGGGCCAAGCAGGAGACGACGCCGTCGATCCGGCTTGAGGGGGAGGGCAACGTCCGGCACCTGTCGTCGGGGCACAAGTTCACCCTCGCGGACCACTTCGACGCCAACGGCGACTACGTCCTCACCCGCGTCGTCCACCAGGCGACCCAGGAGGGCGTGTTCGCGGCTGGCGGGGGAGACGATTCGGCGTTCCAGAGTACCTTCACCTGCATCCCGATCGCCCTACCGTTCGTCCCGCCCCTGGTCACGCCCCGGCCGCGCGTCGCGGGGCCGCAGACGGCGACGGTGGTCGGCCCCTCGGGGGACGAGATATTCACGGACAAGTACGGCCGAGTCAAGGTGCAGTTCAACTGGGACCGTCTGGGGACGAAAGACGCGGCGAGTTCGTGCTGGATCCGCGTCGGGAGTCATTGGGCGGGGCTGCAATGGGGGGCGATCCACATCCCGCGCGTCGGGCACGAGGTCATCGTGGCGTTCGAGGACGGCGACCCGGATCGGCCGATCATCACCGGCGGGGTCTACAACGCGACGAACATGCCGCCCTACACGCTGCCGGACAACAAGACGCAGAGCGGGATCAAGTCGCGATCCAGTGCGGGGGGCACCGCAGAGAACTTCAACGAACTGCGGTTCGAGGATCTGAAGGATAGCGAACTCGTCTACTTCCACGCCGAGAAGGACTTCTCCCGCGTCGTCGAGAACGACGACACGCTGAAGGTCGGCTTCGAGAAGAAGGACAAGGGCGACCAGACGATTGACATCTATAACAACCAGAAGTTGACCGTCGGGGCCGGCGCGGGGAGCGCGGACGACGGCAGCCAGACGATCAGCGTCTACAAGGACCGGACGACCTCGATCGAGACGGGGAACGAGACGCTCACGGTGAAGAAGGGGAATAGGTCGGTCACGGTGTCCGAGGGCGACGACACACACACCGTCACCAAGGGCAAGCGCACCGTCTCGGTCAAGGCCGACGACACCCTCACGGTAAGCGATGGTAATCAGGCGATCAAGGTCGATACGGGCAACCGCGAGGTGACGATCGGGAAGGGCAACGATACGCTGACCGTGACGACCGGAAATCTGACGATCAAGGTGTCGGCGGGCAAGATCGCGATCGAGGCGGCGACCTCGATCGAGTTGAAGGTCGGCGGCAGTAGCATCAAGCTCGAGCCGGCCGCCATCACCATCAAGTCGGTCCAGATCGCCATCCAGGGCGACGCCACGGCCGAGATGAAATCGCCGATGACCACGGTCAAGGGGGACGGCGTGCTGACCCTCAAGGGCGGCGTGGTGATGATTAATTGAGAGACGCATCGAAGGGGTGAAGCGAGTGAGCGGCTGACCCCACCCCCCAACCCCCTCCCCTAAAGGGGAGGGGGAGCAGGAGG
>JANXSH010000272.1 GCA_025356615.1 Planctomycetia bacterium
AGCCACGGATGAACACGGATCAATGCCAATAATCAGTTTAGGCATTGATCCGTGTTCATCCGTGGCTAATTTTTTTCTGTCCCGCCTGTTGCAAGGCGGCGAGGCGTTCGAGAGCCGTGGTAATGAAGGTCTGGTCGGGTCCCCGGATGGCCTCGTCATCGATACGCATCGATCGCAAGACGGGGAGCCAATTGGGCTGCTCCGGCGAGGCAAGTGAAGGGGTGGATCGGGCCTGATCGGTCGCTGCGAGGCCCGGCTCGTGGAGGAGGCGGGCGATCACCGAGACGAGTTCCTTGCCGCCCATGGACTTGCTCGGATAGTCGTCCCTTTCCGCCGCCACGCAATGCTGTCGCTCGCCCTCGACGACGTTCGCGTTGAGGGCGACGATGGGGACGTGACTCCCGGTGACTTTCTCCCTCGCCCGGATCAAACGGGTGGCGCGGAAGCCGTCCATTTCGGGCATCCGCATCGATGTGAAGGGGTGTGACTATGGAAGTAGGCGAAGCCCAGCGATTGCAATCGCTGGGCTTGGGGCAGCGCCTCTCCTTTGCCTACTCCCGTAGGTCACACCCCCCCGGATGGGGGTGACTTCCTCGGCAGATGTCCATACGCGGATCGAATCGATAAGATAGCAAGATACTTCATGTTTGGGGGAAAAGCGCGTCCCGGCATTCATGCCGAGAGGACGCTCGAGACCTTCATCTTCGAAGGCAAACGCACTTTGGAAGCCCCTCCTCAACGCCTTACAGTCGGAGGAGACGATGTCCGATCAGAATCCTGGCACCTCCAGGCCACGCGAATCAGAACCCGGTCAGGAAGAGACGCTCCAGTACCCCTCTGCGCCCGATGGTTCCGAACGCTCAATGGGTTCGGCCCCGAGTGGCCCCGTTGACTTGTTCGCGACCGACTTCCCTGGCGGGTCGAATGCCACGGGGCCACATCTCGCGGGGGTGGATACTTCCGTCGGAACGAGGACTTCCGCCCCCGGCGGGTCGCGCCTGCCGGAAATCATGGGGTACGCGATCGAGGGCGAACTAGGCCGAGGCGGCATGGGGGTGGTGTATCGGGCACTCCACCTCCGGCTCAAGCGTGCCGTCGCGCTGAAGGTGATTCGCGGGGCGGGGTCGGACGACGAGATCATCCGCTTCCGGTCCGAGGCCGAGGTGATCGCCGCCCTCCAACACCCGAACATCGTGCAGATCTACGAAGTGGGAGAACACGCGGGCGGTCCGTTCTGCGCCTTGGAATATGTGGACGGGGGGAGCCTGTCCGCCTCGTTGCGCGGTAAACCGATCGACCCGGACAGGGCGTCCGCCTTGATCGAAATCATCTCCAGGGCTGTTCACTACGCCCACCAGAAGGGAATCGTCCATCGGGATCTCAAGCCGGCCAACGTCCTGCTTACGGCGGACGGGGTGCCCAAGGTTACAGACTTCGGCCTCGCCAAGCGACTCGAAGGCGAGAACAGCGGCCTGACGCGAACCGGCGAGATCATGGGGACTCCCGCCTACATGGCCCCGGAGCAGGCCCGTGGCGACACGAAAGCGGTCGGCCCCCCCGCCGACATCTACGCCCTCGGGGCCATCCTGTACGAGCTGCTGACGGGTCGCCCCCCGTTCATCGGTCCCACCGTGATGGCCACCCTCCAGAAGGTACTGGCGGAAGAACCGATCCCCCCGTCGCGGCTCGCACCCCGAGTCCCACGCGATCTCGAGACGATCTGCCTGAAGTGCCTCGCCAAGGAGCCGCGCGATCGATACGCCAGCGCGCTCGGGTTGGCCCAGGACGTGGAGCGCCTCCGTTCTGGCGAACCGATCCTGGGTCGCCGCGAGGGTGTCTTGCGCAAGCTCAGGCGGAAAGCCAGCAAGCGCCTCGCACTCCTGGCGGTGGTCTTCGTCGCGGTGGTCGCCACGGCAGCCGCCCTCTGGGCGATCCGCGAGTCCGCGACATTTCGCCAGTCGGCCGCCGCCGATCGCGAGTCGGCCACTGCCGTCCGCCAATTCGATGATCGCCTCGAGTCGCTCGACTGGTCGGATTCCGACCGAGATGAAATCGAACGTCTCGCGGACCGCCTCGCCGAGTCCATGCCAGAACGAGGGGAGGCCGCCCGGCGAAAATTGACTACACGCATTACTACCCAAATCCGGGAAGTCCTCCAACTCCCGCGGATCACCCCCGAAGACATTCTCCGCGTCGAGGCGGGCGTGGACTGGCTGGCGCGACGGGACTCGGACCTGGGATCGCAACTCCGGGGCGAGATGACTGGCCGGTTTCGGGATTGGCAGCGCCTTCTCGACCTCGCGTCTCCATTCGCCGGCTCCGGCTCCGTATTTCCACCCCGAACCATCCGCATCGATGCCTCCGGGATCCACCGGGCCGAATCGACTCTCCCGATCGTCCCGACCCTCCTTCCTTCCACGGGGAAGATCCGGCTGACCGTAGAGTTCGCCGGAGACTGGCAGACGAGCCGCCAGATCGGAGTGGTCGTCCACCATCCGAGCGTAGCCCCTTCCGGTAAGACCGTAGCAGGGTACTACTTCACGCTCGTACCGACGATCGCTCGGGTCATGGGCGAAGACGGAAAACCGGCCCGACTGGCCCCCAATGCGGTCGAATCTCCGACCTTCCAGCAGACCAGTCGGCGCGCGGAACTGCGGATCGCCCGCAACGGGGGCGTCCTCCAACGGCGCGTCGTCACGCTTCCGCCTGGGCCGGTCCGCCTCCTGGCCGAGCGGGACGGGAGTACCCTGCGCGCCCAGGTGAACGACCTCCCCGCGATCGTGTTTTCCGATCTCGTCCCGCTAACCGGGAACGACCGGACGGTGTTAGCAGTCGTGTGGCCGGAACCCGCGACGATGGTGCGGATGCGACTGGAAGGGTCGGCATTGCCCCCTGCGGCCAGCCCGTTGGAAAAGGCGGACGAATTCTACGATCGCAGCCAGTTCGCCGACGCTCTGGCGCTCTACCAGGAGCAGGCCCGTTCGGGCGGGAGTTTCGAGGCCGAGGCCCGCTGCAAGGTGGGATACTGCCTGACGGGGTTGAATCGGATGGAAGAAGCGACCCGGATGTTCGAGCAGGTCATGAGCATGCCCGGCGAGCGGTGGCCGGTCGTCGCCGCCGCCCAGTTATGGTTGCTGCGACTCCGGGAGAAGCAGTTCGCCGACGCCGACGCGGTGTTCGCCGTCGTGAGTGTCCGCTTCACGCGGGACCAGCTCGCCCAATACGTCCCGGCCTCGGTGCGGGAAGAACTCGAAAAGGGGCAGGAAATACCCCTGGTCAACTTCCTCTTCCCGGACCCGAAAATCATCCCGAGACTGGAGGCGATGGTCCGCATCGCCGATTTGCTCCACCTCCAGGAATCGTCAGAGGCCTACTCGGGTGCCCTGACCCTCGCGTTGGCGCTGAACCGGGAGTACACAAAAGCCGTCCCCCAGGCGGACCGATACTTGCGGGCGGCGCTCGCCGGGTTCGACCCCAAGTACAGTAGAGCCGAAGGGCCGTTCTGGGCGCTACGATGGGCTTGCTGGACGCGCAGGGCGCGGGGCGACGCCAAAGGTGCAGTGGAATTCGCCGAGCGCTCGATCTCGGAATCGACTCCCAAGCCAGGGGCCGACCCGATTGTTGTCGCCAACTTCCGGGCCACGATCTTGCCGTTCCGCCTGGAGCAAAGCCGCTGCCTGGTCCAACTCGGCAAGTGGTCGGAGGCCGAGGCGGCCATCGACGAATGCATTCGGGATTACCCCCGCCCCGTCGCCAACTACACATTCTATTGTGAGGCGTACTTGCTGAAGGGGTTCCTGCTCGCCCGCAAGGGCGATGAGACGGGGGCACAGAAGGTGTGGAAGCAAGGAACGTATCCGGCCTTCCTCGCTCAACTCCAGCCGGAAAACCGCACGAGCGAGCGCGTTCCGCCCGGCCGGTGGGGCCTTCTCGACCACTGGATCATGTCCTCGCTGACCGACACCCTCTCGGATCAGGACGCGGCGGCACTGGCGACGGCCCTCTTTGCCCAGATGTCCTCCGACCCGCTCATGAGCCAGATGACCGGCACCATTCAGGCGTCACCGGCAGTCATTCGGGGGGTGTGGCGGTCTCCACGCGGTAGGGAGTTCGCCCGCCGCATGGCGTTCATGGACACCGAACCTCTCGAGTTCTTTCGCCTGCCTCCGATGGCGCTCATTTACGAGAAGTTCCGGCAGGATCTATTCGGAGGCAAGCCAACCGACGCCCAGGACGAGGTCTGCTGGAAGGCCATCGGTGGGGCAAGCAACCTCGTGTTCAGCGGCAAATTGAGCAGGACTCACCTCCTCCAACTCGGCATGGCCTGGAAGGGGAGTACCGGGGTGCTCGGGTGGGCCGGGGTTGCCTCCGCGATTCCAGGAGAGGATCGCTCCCGAATCGCCTACCTGGTAGGCGTTCGCTACCTGAAATTGAACAAGCAAAAGGAGGCGAGGGAGATGTTCCGAAAGGCGAGCACCGATGCCGCGTCCGGCTCGCAGATCAAGGCACTCGTCGAGGACGAGTTAAAACGTCTCGACGCGAAGAAGTGATGTTCGCTCGAGTCCCGACCCTCATCCGCAACGGCGAAGCGCTTCGGCCTCGCCGTTGCGGATACGAGGCTCACTTCCCCGCCAGCTTCGTCGCCACCATGTCGCCGACCATCGGGTTGCCGTGCATCTTGTCGGCCGTCTTACAGACGGCCGCATCCTCCTCCACCTCGGTGACAACGAGACGGCCAAGGTACTTCGGCGTAGGCGAGGAGCTGTAGACCTCCAGGCGTTGCCCCTTGATGAGTCCCGCCTTGGAGCCGATGGAGATCAGGTAGAGTCCTTTGCCGTCCACCTTCGTGATCTTGCCTTCGACGGGATCGCGGGTGAGGTTGGCCTTGGGCTTCTCCTGCTTACTACCGAGGGCGAGGAAGGCGGTCAGCGTCAGTGCCGCTGGCGGGACTTTCTCCTTGGGGACGATGAGCAGCCCGTACTCGCGGACGATGATCGCGTGCCCCGCCAGGTTGTCTTCGAGGAACTGGAGCATGCCGCCGATCGTCACGTCTTCGAAGTCGGTGTCGATGGTCTCCTTCCACGCCTCGCCCTTCGTGTTGGCGTGGACGTTGATGCCCCCGGCGGCCTTCCGCACCAGGGCGAGGTAATCGATCAGAGAGACCTTCTTGACCGTGAGCGTCGCCTTCTTCTGGAGCGACTGGCGCAGCTTGCCGGTCGCGTCGGACTTCACCGAGAAGAGGTCGAACCCCCGCACTCCGCTCCCCGCGAACGCCCGAACGTCCTGACCCGCGCCGCGGTAGAAATTCGCAGCCTCGGGGTGCCCCGTTCGGTCATAGAACTCCGCCATGTCGGTACGCTGGGCGCGTGACACCCGCTCCTCCTTTATCCCCTTGCCCTGGAGGTTGTCCAACTCGCGCTGGGCCGCTCCGAGTTTGGCCTTTCGCTCGGCGAGTTGCAACTCGGCCTTGGACAACTCCTCGGCGGACGCGGCCCCGGTTTTGTGGATGTTGCGAATGCGCGCCAGTTGCCTCTCCATCTCCTCCAGGACCGCGCGTTCGGAGAGGGTCTCGGCGTACGCCGCCGCGACCTTCTGGGTGATCTGGAGGCGAGTGCGGCTCAGCTCGGCCTCGGCGAGGGCGAGCTTCGACGCCGCGACGCGGAGGTCGGGGTTGTTCTTCAGCGCCTGCTCCAGCGCCTCCTCCAGGGCGGACTTCTTCGGGGGGATGACCTCTCCGCCGGGTTGATGCGCCCCGGCGATGCCCACGGCCAGGATCAGTGTCAGGCCGGAGAAGGTGCGCGTCATCGATCGCATTATTTGGACTCCTTGTGTTGTCAGAATTCGAGCGCAATTAATAAATTGTTTTAGTTCGATAATTACCGATAATTTGGACGACTTTCGTGTAGCCGCGACGCGGAGCGCGAGCGCTCCGCTCCGCAGCTACACGAAGGTCGAAATCACCTGGTCATTTCCCTGAGCCATTAGGCGTTGCCGTCTTGGTCGGCTCTGCCCGAAGGAACGTCGCGAGCGTCGAAGCGCCCGCCGGTACCTTGTCCTTGGCGACGATGAGCAGGCCGTATTCACGGACGATGATCGCGTGCCCTGCGAGGCTGTCTTCCAGAAACCGGAACATGCCGCCGATCGTCACGTCCTCGAAGTCGAAGTCAATGGTCTCGTTCCACGCTTCGCCCTTGGTGTTGGCGTGGACGTTGATGCCCCCGGCGGCCTTCCGCACCACGGCGAGGTATTCAGCGAGCGTGACCTTCTTGCCGGACAGCGAGGTCTTCTTCAGGAGCGTTTGGCGTAGCTTTTCGGTCGCGTCGGTCTTGCCCACCTTATCTGGAGCGTCCACGAAGTTGCGGATGCCCTTGTCAGCGAAAACGGTCCCGCTGGAGATGAGGAGGTCTACATAGCCGTCCCTATCGTAGTCGATCATCAAGTCGCCGACACCAGGCTTCACGCCACGGCCTCCCTTTCCCTGGAGGTGATCCAGCTCCCGCTCGGCGGCGGCGAGTTTGACCTTACTCTCGCTGAGTTGCGACTCCGCTTTGGACAGCACGGCCTCGGGTACAGTTCCGGCCTGGTGCATTTGTTTCATTCGTGCGAGTTGCCGCGTCATCTCCGCCACCACGGCGCGTTGCGCGATTACCTCGGCATACGCCGCCGCGACCTTCTGCGTGATCTGGAGCCGAGTGCGGCTCAGCTCGGCCTCGGCGAGGGCGAGCTTCGACGCCGCGACGCGGAGGTCGGGGTTATTCTTCAGCGCCTGCTCGAGCGCCTCCTCCAGGGCGGACTTCTTCGGCGCGGGGGGCGGGCGAACGAAACTGGGGTCGAATCCCGTCTTCCCGCCTGGTCCTTTCTGCTGCCCCGGTCCAGGTTCACCTCCGCCGGGTTGCTGCGCCCCAGCGAAGCTCACGGCCAGCAATAACCCCAGGCCGGGGAGGATTCGTGTCATCGATCGCATGATTCGGCTTCCTTTCGTCGGGCGATTTTGATCGCCATCAAGAGCCAGTTGTCGTCGTCCTTCACTTCGGCCGTCTCGGGAGTCGCCGAGTCGAGCGCGTTGCCGTAACACCGCACGGCGTTGGCCGGGTCCGCGTCCGCGAGATGGCGATTCCCCGCTTCGCGGTACAGCGCCGGAGCCTCCGCAGGCTCGTCGAGGGCACGCCACTCGAGATCCACGACGGAATCCATGTCTCGGATCGTCCGCGCGATCGCGGGCTTGTCCCGCTCGAGGGGCGGCTCGGGGGGCCAGACGGCGCACACGGTTAGCAGTCCGGCGGCATACGCCCCGATCAGCGAGCCGATGCTAGAGAAGCGTCGTAGCCGACGCTGGCGACGCAGCTCGCGCGTCGTCCCGTCGAGCCATCGACGACGCGAGGACGCATCGGGGACGGCGGGAGAGACGGGACGTAAGAGATCGTCGAACGGGTCCATGATGGCTCACTCGTCGGGTTGGTAGGCCTCGCGAAACGCCGCCCTTGCTCGGGTCAGGAGCGACTCGACCGCCTTTTCGGACAGCCCCCGGTCGGCGGCAATCTCCGCCACCGACGAGGCGTCGAGATACTTCGCCCGCAACACCGCCTCGTAGTTCTCCGGCATCGTGGCGAGGACCGCCGCGACGCGCTCCGCCTGCTCGCGCCGGCTGACTTCCGCGTCCGCCGCCTCGTGGGCCGGTCGATAGAGTGTGAGTCCCTCGCGCCTCCGGTCGTGGCGGAATCGGTTGGCCAGCGTCCGCGCCGCGATCCCGCGCAACCAGCCGAGGAACGATCCGGCGGCCGGGTCGAACGTCGGTAATTTGCGCACCGCCGTCAGCCACACGTCCTGCGCCACCTCGTCCGCCGTGTCACGCAGCCCGCCACACCGCCAGACGATGTAGGCGAACAGCGGGTCGGCGCTCTCGTCGTACCACGTCTGCCACGCCGACTCATCGCCCGCGAGGACGGCGGCCTGTAGCCCGCGTTCGCGCCAGATTCGTCCCTGATCTTGCATGACGACTCCGAACGATGCGTCGGCCTTCCTTCCAACTAATTGTCGGGAGTCGCCGGAATCCTTCGCG
>JANXSH010000278.1 GCA_025356615.1 Planctomycetia bacterium
AGGGCGAGCGCAGTGCCTTACGCGGCAGGAGGAGGACGCGGAAGTAGAAATCGACCGTGTAGAACATGCCGATGCCCACGGGCAGGCGGTAGAGGCGTTCGAGGAGTCGTCGCCAGGCGGGGAGGCGGTCGAACTCCTCCTTGCTGAACGGCGGGAAGTCAGGATGGCGACCCTTGAGATTGGTTCCGCCGTGGTGAAGCGTGTTGTGCGAATGGCACCATGACGTATACGGGTGGAAGGCCGGTAGCATGGCGAGCCGGGCGATGATTCGATTTAGCCACCCTGTCCGCGTCAGGCTGTTGTGGGCCGCATCGTGGCCGATGACGAACAGCCCGCCGATGGCGAGCGGGTTGGCGAGCAGGCAGAGCGCGCGCATCCACCACGCCGGGAGGAGGAACCCCCCGACGAACAGCCCGACCCACACCGAGGCGGTCGTGGTGAAGAGCAGTCCGCCACGCAGGTTCGTGGAGCGCCGCCGCTCACGCGGGAGGCTCGCCCTCCAGGCTCGAGCGGCCTGGTCTGCGGAAGTCGATGCGGTCTCGGCAGTCATGGTCTTCCCGAACGAAGGAGCGAATCGACTCGATCCATTCACTCTACCGCGAAGGAATGCCGATCACAAGTTGAACTCCTATCCTGCCCAGGCTCGCCAACTTCCGACTCCGATCGACTGCGGGAACGGACCTCACCATGCCTCCGTCCTTCGAGGAGACGGCGCGTGGTGAGGTCTTTTCTAATCACTCGTCGATGGCAGGCTTGTTCTTGCCGCCGGCGTTGTTCGGCTCGTCGATTTGCAGCACTTCGCTGAGGCGGAAGCGACTCTTGCTACCGTCGAGGCGCTTGATGGTTATCCAGTCCTTGCCCTCGTCGAGGTCGGTCCCGATGACTTTCTTGCCGTTGGCGAGGGTCAGCGTGACGCGGTTGGCGAGGGGCAACTCGAACTCGGCGGCCTGAAGGGCATTGTTCTCCTTGCGGATGGCCTCGATCGTCGGCAGGCGGAGGGCCGCCTGGAGGCGTGGCGACGTGGAGGCACGCATGGCGGCCTGGCGGTAGTCCTGGCTGATGGAGGCGGCGTAGCTCGGGACGGCCTGCTTGGCGATGACGGCGGCGAGACCGGCCTTCAGGGGGCCTTCATCGCCGACGCCGTCCGCCAGGCTGCGGGTCTCGGTCACGCGGTCGCCCCAGACGGCCGTCGAGTAGGCCGCCGGACGGCCGAAGCCGAAGCCTCCCACCCGAAGGAAGGGCGAATTGAAACCGATCCCCGAGGTTCCGGTGTCGTAGTTGGTCCGCGAGGTCAGGGTGTCGTAGCTGGTCCGCGAGGTGGCGCGGCCGTAGAGTTCCTGTTGGACGACGCGGCGGTGAGTCTCGAGGAGCCGTTCGCTGAGGACGTACTGGTGCTTGAGGGCCTGCACGTCTTGGGCGAAGGACGCCTCGTTCTCGAGCCGCTCGAGGTCGCCGAGGGTGGCGACTTCGCTCGTGGAGAGGTAGCCGAGGGCGAAGTTGCGGACCGTCCGGGAGGGGCCGTTGAACAGCTCCATCTGGTGGACGGAGGGCCGGGGCGAACTGACCTTCGTGCGCGGGGGTTCGGCCTGGACCGAGCCGGCCACGACCAGGGCGGCGAGGGCGGTGCCGAACGGAGTGAAGCGGACCATGAGCATTCCTTTCGGTGAACGTCGAGGGGAGCTTCGTGAAGGATGTAGATCGCTCGCAACCGCGAGCCGGGAGGGATCGGGACGATCGAATCGCCCGGAGGGGAGCCCTGATTCCGTTGTAGCACGTCCGGAGGTAGGCTTCAAGGAGTTCGTGGGTAGAATACTTTCTGACACCCCACCCACTCGCCTCAGTGCCCCCCTGTGCAGGCCTCCTTCGCCTTCCCCGTCCCCTCGCGCACCAGCAACCCCTGAGCCTTGCGGAGGTTCACGCAGGCGATCTCCCACTCGATCACCTCATGGACCACGTCGCTCCGGGCCTTCAGCAAACCCTGTCGGGCCAGGGGCCTATCGACGGTCTTGCCGAGTTGCTGGCGGGCATTCTCCTCGGCCTCGTCGAGCTTGCGCTGGGCCATCGCCTCGCGGTCACGGGCGAGGTGGATGAGTCGCTGGTGGGCGTGGATCGCCCGGACGGCCTGGCGGATGTCCGAGATGGTCTGGCGCTTGCGCTCGTCCAGCATCGCCAGGAGTTGCTTGCCCACCTTCTCGACTTCCTTGGTAGACAGGCCGGGGAGGAATAACGGGACGCACTCCAGGATCGGAACGCAGCGCCGGGCCGGGCCGGATAACAGGCTGCTCAGGCCAAGCATGAGGTGGCGGATCACGGGGAGCGAGCCGACATCGAGGTTGCACCGGGCGCTGCGGAGAAGGTTCAGGTCGGGGCGGAACTTCAGCCCAACGGCCACCGCGGCCGCTTCGTCGAGGGCGAGTTCCTCGACGTGAAATACCTCGATCGTCGCGATCGTGGAGCAAGATCCGGGCGGCAGGCAGGCGGCTTTGCCGACGACTAGGTGAAGTTGCTCGCCGAGGCGG
>JANXSH010000283.1 GCA_025356615.1 Planctomycetia bacterium
GAGCTTGCTGACCTCGCGCTCCGCCCTGCGTCGCGGCTACACGGTGTCGCAAAATCGACCACCGTAAACCTAGACGCCCCGACCCACTGACTGATTCGCGCGATTGACCGCGAGGTGGTCGCCCCCTACCGTGGAAGTCAAAGCTTTCTCTTTCCATTCATTCCGTCCTTCTCTCGAACACAGGGATCCGAGGCATGTCAACAGGCGATACGGCCAGCCCGGCCGGCAACGAGCAAATCAAAGTTTCTCCCCCAGAAGCCGGGAGTAACATCCTGACCGCGCCGCCTGGGGAGCGCATCGAGCTGCCGCCGATGTCCCTGTCCACTCCGATCGAGCGCATCGATCCACGGCGTGGTCTATTCCTCGACGGGATTCTTTGCCTCTTGCTATTGCTCCTCGCGTTCCTCTGTGCCTCGTTCAAGGCACGCAACTCCGATGTCTTCCTGTCCCTGGCGACGGGCCGACTCATTGCGGAGGGGAAATACACCTTCGGCGCGGACCCCTACTCGTTCGCCTCCAAGGGCACCTGGGTCAACCAGTCGTGGCTCTACGACCTCGGGACGTATTTTCTCTACGGCCTGGCACCGGACGGCATCGCCCTCGTCGTCTTCAAAGCCTTGCTCGTCGTCGTTCTCGCCTGGCTCATGCTGCGGGCGGGCACCGTGTCCGGCGAGAAGCTCTGGGTGCCGATCCTCTGCACGACGGTCGGCGTCCTCGCCCTGAGTCCCCGGCTCTTCCTCCAGTCCGGTGTCGTTTCGATGCTGTTGCTCGGGGTTACGATCTACCTGCTCGTGCGCTCGTCCGACGAGCCGCGCCGCCTCTGGCTCTTGCCGCCGCTGTTCCTGCTCTGGGTCAACCTCGACGCCTGGTTCCTCCTCGGCCCGATCACGGTCGCCTGCTTTCTCGCGGGGAATCTGATCGCGGCCAAGCTCGGGAAGGACCAAGCTCCATCGCCCGGTGGGGATCCCAAGACCCTCGGCCTCGTCCTCGTCGGCTGCCTGATCGCCTGTCTGTGCAACCCCCACCACGTCCACGCTTTCACGTCGTTGCCGGTCGGTATCGTCCAGTGGGGCGGGCAGGAGGTCTTCAAGAGCAATAGCTATTTCAAGGGTTTCTTCCTCTCGCCCTGGCTCGACATGGAGCTCTATTTCCGCGAGACGATCGGCCTGAGCGTCGCGGGGCTTTCGTACTTCGCCCTGCTCGCGTTCAGCCTCGCCTCGTTCGTTTGCCTCGGGCTACGGCGGCCCGAAGCGCTCCGCCCGTCGAGGCTGATCGTCTGGCTCTTCTTCGTCGTCCTGAGCGGGTTGCAGATTCGCGCCATCCCGTTCTTCGCCATCGTAGCGGCCCCCTTGGCAGCGCTTAATTTCCTCGACCTGGTCCGCCTCCCAGACGGATCGACCTCGAGTAGACGGAACGTGTGGGACGCCTGGGCGATTCCGGGCCGGGTGTTCACGTTCCTCGGCATGGTGGGACTGTGCGTTGCTTCGATCACCGGGGCCATCCAGGCCCAGCCGCATTACCGGCGCGCGGTCGGATGGGGGATCGAGACCGACGCGGGACTCGCCGGGGCGACGAAGCAAATCGCCGCGTGGAAGGCCGCAGGCGTCGTCCGACCGGGGCAAAACTGGATGACCCTCTCGCCCGACACGCCGAGCTACCTCGCCTGGTTCGCGCCGGAGGAAAAGGGATTCGTCGATACGCGCCTGTCCCTGTTCGGCGACGCCGCCCCGGAGTTCGAGACGCTCCGCGGATCGCTGGAGGGGGTAGACCGCCAGGATCCCGACAAGCCGTTCGTGCCGGGCTGGCGGAAGCTCTTCCGCGACCGGGAAGCGAAGTTCTTCCTCTTTCACAACATCAACCCGACTCGTCCGAGTCCCATGCTGAGTCGCCTCTACTCGATCCCCAAGGAGTTCGTGCCGGTGTTCGTCGAAGGCGGGACGGCCCTTTTCGCCTGGCGCGATCCCGAGAACCTCGAGGCAACTCCCCTCGACCCGCGACTCGTCCTCGATTTCGAGAAACGCGCCTTCGGCAAGGATGCCGAGCGGGCACCCGAGCGTGTCAGCCCGGCCGACCCTTGGCAGTGGTGGCATCCGCTGCTCCGCGCGGGGAAAGGGTCGTCCCCTGAAGTGGCTTTGTCGCTTCAATACTCGACGCGCTTCGACGCGCTCCGCCATCAATACCAGGCCGATCAGGATCGGACCTGGCTCGCGATGAGCGCCGCCTCCCTCTTCGGCGACAGCCTCTCCCCCAATGGGCCGCTCGCGGGGGGCATCTACTTTTCTCTGCGATTCGTCCCCGCCCATGACAATATGATCAATAGGTCGAGGCCACTCGAGCCACTCGACCGGATGTTCGCCGCTCGGTTCCAATCCTTCTTCCAGGCGCAGGACCGAGGACCATCCGACTCGCTCTACCTGGCCATTCGGGCCTGCCGGCGCGCGCTCGCCAGGAACCCCGAGGATGCGATGACCCATCTCGCGCTGGCCGAGGCGTATTCGCGCGTCGAACAGTCGACACGAGAGCGGGCGCGGACCACCTCCCAAAGCGTGGGCCGCCCCCCACAGCCGTTCTTCCTGCATTCGGGCGTGATCCGGCAGACTCAGATTGCCGCTGCGCTACAAAACGTCCTGAAGTCCGACCCCTCCAGGGAGCAGGCCCAGTTTGCTCACCTGCTCCTGGCTCAGGCGCTCCGCGACCCGCAGTATCTCGAGTCGAGCGTCTCCCACATCCGGAAGTATCTGGAAATCTCCAGGGAATTGAAGGTGTTGCCCGGAACGTCGCGCGAGAATTTCGCAGAGGAGTTCAAAGCGCTCGAGGCCGGAGTGAAAGACGCCGAGCGTAAACTCAAGAGCCAAAAAGACCAGTACGAAGTGAGCGCCGCGAGCAAGCGCGGCGAGAACGCTGCCGAGGAGAAGGCGCGCATCGCACTGGCCAACGGCCTCTGCGAGACGGCGCTGAAGTTGCTCATCGACAGTAAGAGTGGGGCGTCCCTCGTCGCTTATATCCTGATCGGCCTGGGCAGGATCGACGAGGTCGATCAACTCCTCACGCCCCAGCCGGACCAGGCCAAGACGTTCGACCCGCGCAGCTACGGCATGCACCCCCTGGGGCTTCCCGCTTACGAGTGGTATCAAGTCCAGAAGTCGGCCGCCATCGGGGACTACGCCGCCGCCGACCGCTACCTCGAGGACTGCATGAAGCTGATCCGCCGTGAGCGCGACACGATCGAGGCGCTGGACCAGCTGGGCATCGTACCCAAGGGCACCTTCGGGGACGACATCGATCAGGGAACCTTCGCGGCTGCCCTCGTCGGAGACCTCCTGCTCCGAGAAGGGCAGCGAGCCGCCGGCCTCCCGTGGCAGTGGGGCCAAATCGTCTCGGCCAGCGTCGCCCAGCGGGGTCTACAGTTCAAGCTCTCGACCCGCAACACGATCGGTTTCGCGCGGACGGTGATGTTCCCCGCTGTCGTGCAGGAGGCCAATCTGTGGACGATTCGGGCCTGGCTCGCCCTCGAGGCGGGGTCGATCGAGACGGCCCGCGCCCACGCCCGCCAGGCGATCTCGTACTGCAACCTCGCGGGGGCCGACCCGCGAGTCTACCTCCTGTTCGTGTCGCGCCCGCTGACGGACCTCGTGCTGGAGTTGATCGACGACAAATCGCCCTGAAATCGAGAGAGATTTCGCGCCCGACTATTTCACCCGCTGTTCGAGCCACTATGATGACCCCATGAGGCGACGCATGGCCGTCGCCGTCTTACCCCGGACCAATGGGGAAGAGTTGATTTCGAGGAGACTATTCATGCGGAATTTGGCACCCTTGTGCCGGGGTACGTTCGTCCTGGCCTGCCTGTTCGGCGTCAGCGCGAGCCTCGTCGGCCAGGACAAGAAGGACACGCCCAAGAAGGCACAGACCGCCGTCCTCATCATCAAGTGCGAAAGCGACGCCGAGTTGAAGATCGACGGCGAGAAGTCCACGCAAACCGGCCCCCGGCGCAAGTTCGAGACGCCGGAGCTTCAGCCCGGCAAGAAGTATTACTACACCGTGTCGGCCTTCTGGGAGCCGAACAACTACACGAAGATCACCCGCACCTGGAAGGTCTACGTCAAGCCGGGCGAGACGACCACGGTCGATATGACCAAGCCCGACCCCAAGCAGCCCATCGACGACATCAAGGTTCGCTACGTCCCCACCCCGGATAAGATCGTCGAGGCCATGCTGAAGATGGGCAAGGTCGGCAAGGACGATGTGGTCTATGACCTCGGCTGCGGCGACGGTCGCATCCCTGTGACCGCCGTCACCAAGTTCGGGGCGAAACGGGGCGTCGGCATCGACTTCGACCCTGAACGTATCAAGGACTCCAACGCCACCGCCAAGGAAGCCAAGGTCGAAGCCAAGACCGAGTTCCGCCAGCAAGATGTCTTCAAGATCACGGATCTCGACAAGGCGACGGTCGTCACTCTCTACATGGGGGCCGACCTCAACCGCCAACTCGAGCCTATGCTCCGCAAGCTGAAGCCCGGCACCCGCATCGTCTCCCACCGCTTCCCGATCGGCAAATGGAAGCCCGACCGCACCGAGAAACTCGATGTCAACGGCGAGGAGTTCCTCATCCACCTGTGGACGATCAAGGGGAAGAACGAAGACAAGAAGGGAGACGAGGAAAAGAAGGCAGCCGAAAAGAAGGCGGCGGACGAGAAGAAGCAGGCGGACGAAAAGAAGAAGGCAGCGGACGAAAAGAAGAAGGCGGATGATGAGAAGAAAAAGAAGAACCCGGACGACGACGATTGAGTGTCGCTGATTCCTCGAACGATGACCAAAGATGCGGGGGACGCGAATGATCGCGTCCCCCGCGTTATTTCACTGAACACTGAACGCTGCTACCGAAACATCTTGTTCTTGCGATCCCCCCGAGAGAGAAGGAACGCCACCAGATCGACGATCTCATCCTCCTTGAGCGAGTCGATCAGGCCCGTCGGCATCATCGACAGCTTGGAGGTGCCCATCTTCTCGATCTTGCTCCGCTTGACGGTGGTCATCGTGTTGGGTTCTTCCATGTTCGTGCTGATGATGATGCCATCGTCGTTGAGGTTGACGATCCGACCGATTACCGTCTTGCCGTCCGTCGTCTCGATGTGGACCGCCGCGTATTGGTCGCTGATGACCTTGCTCGGCTCGATGATCGACTCGAGCAGGTCGCGGACGCTGAATCGCCCCGAGACCGCCGTGAGATCCGGCCCGGCGCTGCCGCCATCGTTTTCGTAGCGATGGCAGGCGTAGCAGCGCGTCTCGGCGAAGAGGCGCTTGCCCAGGTCGAAGTCGCGCTTCGTCTTCAACCCCTTCTCGACGGTAGTCACCAGCTCATCGACCTTGTACGCCTTGACGAACGGGCGCGGCTTGCCGATCACGGGCGGCTTGCCGACGGCCTTCGCGTCGAGGATCGACTTCAGAGAGACCTTTTCCTGGGCGCTGAGCGTGGCGACCGCGTCGCGCTTCATGATGTTGAGAGACCCCTGGAAGCTGTTGCCGCCCCGATAGGTTTGCGCCTTGACGTACCAGCCGAAATACTCCTTGCGCAGGGCCGGCGTCCAGCCGGTCTTCAGGACGCGCAAGGCGCGGGCGTAGTCCACCTGCTCTTCCTGCGTCGGTGCCTCGGCGATCATCTTCACCGTC
>JANXSH010000339.1 GCA_025356615.1 Planctomycetia bacterium
ACATGGACCGCCCCTCCCGCCCTCCTCGTCGCCCAGCCTCTCGAGGTGCCCGAAGCCTACGAGGTTCGCGTCTTCGAGGGGCCGGGCGGCTGGAACCTCGTAGGGGCCATCGAACTCGTCAGCCCCGGCAACAAGGACCGCGAGGCGAAGATCCAGGCTTTCGTCACCAAGTGCGCCGCCTACCTTCACGCGGGCGTCAGTGTCGTCATCGTCGATGTCGTCACCAACCGTTCGGTCAACTTCCACAATCGGCTCCTCGCGCATCTAAATATCACGTCGGCCCGATTGCCCGACGAGGTATCGCTCTACGCTTCCGCTTATCGCCCGGTCGATCGCGATGGCAAGACCGAGATCGACATCTGGTGCGTGCCATGCCGACTCGGGGCCGATCTGCCGACGATGCCCCTGCGTCTCACGGGGGAGCTGTTCGTCCCCGTAGAATTGGAGTTGGCCTACATGGAAACGTGTCGATCGCACCGAGCCTTCTGACGGAGTCCCACCGATGTCGGCGTGCAACACGATGGAACGCATGATCTGCTGCGCCGCCCGCGAGCTGGAGGACGGCCGGACCGTCGCCGTCGGCACCGGCGTCCCGTGCGCCACGGCCATGCTGGCGCAGCGGTCGCACGCCCCGCGCCTGACGATCCTCTTCGAGGCGGGAGGCGTCGCGCCGCAACTGCCGACGATGCCCATCAGCGTCGGCGACTCGCGGACGTTCCACCGCGCCTGCATGGCGACGAGCATGGCCGACGTGATGCAGATGTGCCAGCGCGGCATGGTGGACTACACCTTCCTCGGCGGTGCCCAGATCGACGCCTTCGGCAACCTCAACTCGACCATGATCGGCACCGACTACGCGCGCCCGCGCGTGCGTTTCCCCGGATCCGGCGGCGCGAACGACCTCGCCAGCCTGTGCTGGCGCGTCCTCGTCGTCACCATCCACGACCGACGCCGCTTCGTCGAGAGGCTCGACTTCCTGACGACGCCCGGCTACCTCACCGGCCCCGGCGCGCGCGAGGCCGCCGGCCTCCTGCCCGGCACCGGCCCGTTTCGCGTCATCACGGACCTCGCCGTGATGGGCTACCACGAGACGACCCGCCGCATGCGGGTGGTGAGCCTGCACCCCGGCGTCACGATGGACCGAGTCCGCGCCGCGACCGGCTTCGCCCTCGACGCGGTCGAGCCGCTCCGCGTCACGGCCCCGCCGACCGACGAGGAGCTTCGCATCCTCCGCGACGAGGTCGATCCGTTGCGCTACGTCATCGGGAGGGGATGAACGCAATGGAGATCCACCAACTCCGGTATTTCGCCAAGGTCGCCGAGATCGGCAACTTCACGCGCGCGGCGGAGGCGTGTTTCGTCTCCCAGCCGTCCCTGAGTCAACAGATCGCGAAGCTGGAGGAGGAACTCGGGCAGCCGCTGTTCGAGCGACTGGGTCGCGGCGCTCGCCTGACCGAGGCGGGACAGAAGCTCCTCGAGCGCGCGTCGCAGATATTACTCCTCCTCGACGAGGCGAAGGCGGTCGTCGCCGACGACCCCGACGCCGGTCGGCTCGTCGTGGCGGCGATCCCGACGATCGCACCGTACTTCTTGCCGGGAGTGCTGACGCGGTTCGCGGCGGAATGCCCCCGCGCGCGGATCGAAGTCGCGGAAGAGACGACGGGGCACCTCGTCGAGATGCTGGCGCATGGGGATGTCGATCTGGCAATCCTGGCGCTCCCCGTGCGGGGCGAAAATCTCCACATCGAGCCTCTCTTTACCGAGGAACTGCTCGCGGTACTGCCGGCGGGGCACGCCCTCGTCGGCAAGGCCCAGGTGTCGTTGCTCGACCTAGCGGGGGAGCCTTTCGTGCTGCTCCACGAGACGCACTGCCTGACCGGCACCGCAACGAGTTTCTGCCATCGCCTCGGCATATCGCCCGCAGGGACGGCCCGAATCCAGCAGTTGGCGACCGTGCAAGAATTGGTACGCCTGGGGCACGGCGTCTCGCTCGTCCCGGCGATGGCCGCCCGCGCCGACGCCCATCCGGGGCGGGCGTACCGCTCCCTCGACGGCGACCGCCCGACCCGGACGGTCGCCCTGGTGTGGAACCGGATGCGGTATCAGTCGAAGCTGTTCGCCCGGTTCGTGGCATCGCTGCGGCTCACTCCTCATGGCCCGCCAAGCCCTTGATGAACGTGACGAGGCCGATGATGAACAGGATCGGCGGGTAGAAGAAGATCGCGCCCAGCGCCCAGGCACCGAAGAACCAGACGACCGCGCCGAGCATCATCAGCAAGCCCGAGACGACGCCACCACTCATACCCGATCGCCTGGGCCGCGCGTCTTCGTCATCGTTGCGCAGGCGTGGCCGTCGTCTCGGCTCGTCGTCGCGATCGTCTCGGGCGTCCGCCTCCTGCGGGGCCAGGGCGTATTCGTTCGCCTCGGCGATGTGGGGCGGTCCCTGTTCGGGCACCTGGACTTCGCACTTGCAGAACGGGCAAAGTGCCCTCTGCCCCGCGAATTCGTCCTTCACCTTCATCGTGCGGTTGCAACCCGAACAGGTCAATGCGATGGCCATCGTTGGACTCCTCGACTGAAGATCGATGGATAAAATATCCGACTCGCGGGAAGCCGACAGGGAGATTCGCGACTCATCGCTCTTTTCGCCGTAAGCCATCGACGACAAGCCCGACGCCGGCGATCAACAAGACGATCGGGTACTTGAAGAACATTCCCAGCGTCAGCCCGCCGACGAACCAAGCCCCGCCCCCGAGGAAGCACAACACCCCCAAGCCGATCTTGAGCGCGACTCCGCCTTTCGACCTGGCTCTGGCATCGGGACTATCGATCACCTCGATATGCAATTTTGGCCGCGTCGGTGCCGACTCGGGAGGCCGACGAGGCGGTCCCAGGTGGGCGGTAAACCGATCGTCCTCGGCAGGCAAGGCGTCCATCAGCGAAACCAGTCGCGGACCCGGCGCAAGGGAGGACGCCCCACCCAGCGATCGACCGCAGGACGAACAGAGCATCCCGTCGCCCAGAGTCTCGCGTCGGCAACTGGGACACACCATCGAGCCGGCCATACTCGCCTCCTGAGAAGCTTCCACTCTTTATTCTATGCTTGGCGCGGCCCGGACTGGCAGATCGGGGGGGGGCGACGAAGCCCGACGCGCTAGCGAGGGAAAGGGACCACGCCCCTAGTAGAGCTAACCCAACCCTCGCTAGCGCGTTTTGAAGTTGCGCCTTTTCGAAGAGCGAAGAGGTGGCAGGCGAGACCTCGTTCCCAGGCTCTGCCTGGGAACGGGCTGCCTTGCAGGCTCCGCCTGCTCTTCGGCCTTTCGGCCCAAGA